>JALNXP010000100.1 GCA_023230285.1 Bacteroidales bacterium
GTCAGAGGTTATGGCTTATCTGAAAGATAAGGCTTGCGATTTTATCAGATTTAAAACAGAGCTCTTGCTGAAAGATGCTGCCGATGACCCTATAAAACGCGCAGAGGTTATTAAAGATGTTGTCGGCTCTATCGCTTTAATTGCTGACCCGATTTATCGCTCCGTGTTTTTGAAAGAATGTGCTTCTTTGCTTGATATTAAGGAACAAACTTTGATTTTTGAAACGAATAAAATCATATCAAAAAAGAATTATCAGAAGAAAGATAATGTTCCATTAATTGCGGAGCAGAAGCCGGAAGAAAAAACAGATGTAAATAAGGTCGTTAGAGAAAAATATCAGCCTGATAACCACAGCTTTTTGGAGCGTAGCGTGATTGAAAAACTGCTGCTGTATGGACAAATAGAATGTGATTATGATACTTCAATTGAAGATGAACAACCACAAGAAAGTGAACCTGAATTGGTATCAACGGCAGAGTATATATTGTCGGAGACGGTATATGATGGAATAGAATTTGAAAATTTTGCTTATAAGAAAATTATAGATATTTATCTTAAAGCTAAGGAAGCCGGATCTATTCCTGATATAAAATATTTTATTAATAATGAAGATGCCGATTTATCCAAGACTGTTGCAGAAATTATTGCAACACCATATACTCTGAGCGATAATTGGTCGGAGTATAAAGTTTATGTCAAAAAAGAATCCGATGATGTGGCTAACACGGTGATTAGAAGCTTATTAGCGTTAAAGGTCAGTTATCTGAAAAGAATCAGGGATAAGATACAGGAAAAAATGAAGACTGCATCTGATGAGCAGGCTATAGAGTTAATAAAAAAAGATATAGGACTCAAAGAGCATGAGATGTATATCAATAAGATTTTAAATCGAATAATAACATAAAAAAAGGTGTCTTAAAGACACCTTTTTTTATGTTATTTATTTGTTCATTCTTTTTCTGATGGTATTGATCATATCATCGGTCATGCTGTCTAAGTCCCAGCTTGGTTTCCATCCCCATTCTTCGCGGGCGCAGGAGTCGTCCATTCTATCGGGCCAAGAGTCGGCGATAGCTTGTTTGATAGGTTCAACATCATAGACCATCTCAAATTCCGGTATACGTTTTTGAATAGCGTTTTTTATTATTTCCGGGTCAAAGCTCATAGATGATATGTTGAAGCCGTTGTGATGTTTTAGTTTAGCGGGGTCAGCTTCCATAATTTCGATAGCTGCTTTGATGGCGTCCGGCATATACATCATGTCTAAGAAAGTACCTGCTTTCAAAGGGCATACGAACTTTCCTGTTTCTACAGCTTTGTAGTATATTTCTACAGCGTAGTCGGTGGTGCCGCCGCCTGGGAGGGTGACGTTAGAGATGATGCCCGGAAAACGTACGCCGCGGGAATCAACGCCGAATTTTTTATTATAATAATCGCCTAATAATTCTGCTGATACTTTTGTAACGCCGTACATGGTGTTCGGACGCTGGATAGTATCTTGAGGCGTGTTTTTATGTGGTGTAGTTAAGCCAAAAGAGCCTATTGAACTTGGAAAAAATACAGCACACTTTTGCTCACGAGCAGTTTCGAGAACACCATAATGTCCCATCAAACCTATCTCCCATGCTAATTGTGGCTTTGCTTCAGCAACTGCTGATAATAAAGCTGCTAAGTTGTAAATAGTGTCGATTTTATACTTCTTTACTAATTCTGTAAGTGTAGCTCTGTCCCTGACATCTAAAGCTTCAGTAGGACCTTCTGCTAATATACCTTTTATTTTTTCGGGTGCAATGTCAGTGCCGATTACGTTGTTTACTCCATATCTTCTTCTAAGTTCAAGCACTAATTCAGAACCTATCTGTCCTGCACAACCAATAACTAAGACGTTTTTCATCTTTTTAATCGAATTTTAAATTAACTCGCAAATATACGCTGTTTTTTTTAATTATGAGCAGTTTTTATTACTTTTGCAAAAAAAACAAATGCCACATTTTTTAAATATAGAGTCTGCAACTGCTGTTTGCTCTGTAGTACTTTCCGATGACACTAAAGTGTTGTCAATGAGAGAAAAGAATACCGGAAATAATCATTCTGAATTACTTACGGAATATATTGCTGAAGTTTTAGCTGAAGCTAAAGTTTCACCGTCTTGCCTCGATGCTGTTGTCGTAAGTAAAGGTCCCGGCTCTTATACCGGCTTGCGAATTGGCGTTTCTGCCGCTAAAGGCTTGTGCTTCTCTGTAGATGTCCCGCTTATCGCCGTTGATACTCTGACTTCTTTGGCTTATCGCGCAAAAGATAAATATCCGCAGGAGAATTATATCTTCTGCCCTATGATTGACGCAAGACGTATGGAAGTGTTTACCGCTATGTTTGATTCGAATTTGCACCGACTGTCAGATGTAGAAGCTAAAGTAATTGATGAGCATTCTTATGAAAATCTCCTTGCTGACAATCTCCTTGCTGACAATCGTATTTTGTTTTATGGTGACGGTGCTGAAAAATGTAAAAGTGTTATCAATAGCAATAATGCGATTTTTGATGCCGACATACTGCCGTCTGCTACGAGTTTGATACGTCCGGCAATCCAAAAGTTTCTATCTGCCGACTTTGAAGATGTGGCTTATTTTGAACCTTTTTATCTTAAAGATTTTGTCGCTGCTAAAGCTCATGTGAAAGGACTTAGATAACTTATATCTTCATCTTCAACTGTACTGTAATTGCTAATTGCTCGTTTATTCTGTCATAGTTACGAGTACCGTATATTTTTATCCATGCAGATAAATCCCTGCTGATTTTATAACGCAATAAGCCAAAAGCCGAATAACCGATGCCATAATATCGCGGTGCAGAAAAATTATATAAAACATCGTTTTCATAACTGTTGATGCCTGCTGAATAACTGTCTGTTTTAAAGGTAGTTAGCCGACAATGTAAAGCAATGTCTTCAGTAAAATTTATGCCTACGTCTTGATATATTAATATCCCATTTTCTTTATTTGTGAAAACAGTTTCTATCCGTGATTTTATCGACAGCAAGTTATTCGGAAGTATCTCTAATTGAAACCTGATGGTGTGTTTGCTGATATAAGAACTCGCCGAAATTACTTCTCGGTCGATTTTTACCGTGCTTTTGCTGTTTTTATAATTTGCAGAGATGTTTATAGTTCGCGATACATTGCATACCAATTTTATGGAATTTGATTGAGCCGCTCTTAACGATATCTTTGATGTCGTTATCCAATCGGGTTTGCAAATGTCTGTTTGTGTGTATAGCGTTGCATATTTGCTTAAATATGCGGTGGTTTTTATTGCTATTCCTCTTTCTCCTGTGTTGCTTTTAAAAATGGAATTTGCATTTAACTGATTGAAAGCGTTGCTTTTGTATCTTATGGTGCAATCTATGTCTAAGCGTGTGTTCGCATGAATGTATAAGCCGACAACTGTCGCAACGCCTGTGGTGTTTGAAATTACCCCCTCGCCGTATAATACCGCTGATTTGAAGGTGCTTACAAAGTCTAAGCTGATGTTATAGTCGCTCGCAGTCTTCCTTTTGTAATAGTTTTCCAAAAAGTCTTTTGGCAGATATGAAAACTCATATTGTTGATAGTTGAAACTTGAAAACAACTTCAATTTCTGAAACGAATATCCAATGCCGCCGCCGGTATTCAGCGACCATAAAGCGTTCCGCTTTGATAACTCGTTTTTTGTTCTGTGATAACCTGTGTTAGATATTGATGTGTATACTATGTTTGAATTTTCGTCAACATCTAAGGTGGCATCTTTGTTTCTGTATGAGAAATATGTTACAAAGCGAAAGCCGTGAATCTTGGCTTTGAGAGCTACACCTCTTAAATAATATGCTTCATCTGTGGAACTTTTGGCTTTAATATATTGCGGATATTTAATTTGCGAGTTGATTTCGATACATGAAGCAAAGGATTGTCCTGTCCAACATGCTAAGCCTTGTCCAAATTGTATGTAATAATCGCCTAAGACAGCGGATGTCCATTTGCCGTTGTAGCTTAAGTAACCGCTAATGTTTTCCGGACGTTTTATGTTGCTATCGTAAAACTTTTCTCCCGCATCTTTTTCGTAAGTTAAGCCTATATTTATTCTGTTTTTTATCGAATATTTATATTTTAAAAGTATGCTGTGCCGGTCACCTGCGTAGCGTTGCGAAATGTTGTCGGTATTGTAATATTCATCTTTGTCTGTTGCCGCTTTTGCTCGTATTAATAATTCGTGGTCAGAACTGCTTTTTATGTCGCGGAACCGAAGTCTTTGAAATACGTCTTTGGGCTTGTAGCTTATATATTGTTTTATTTTGTCGACAAATTCTTTATCAAAACCGTCAATCAAACATATTTCCGAACCGGAATATATGTTGCCCCACTTAATTCGATATTCTATCAAATTGTTTTTCTGAATAGGAGATAAGAAGGGTAGCTGCATTATGTTGTCATCACTTATGTTGTTGATTTCTACAATGTTCAAGTCGCTAAATTCGATGTCTTCCAAGTTTATTTCTGCATTTTCTGCATTTTCTATGATGTTTTCTATCAGTGATTCCGCTATGTCCGATTGGCATGTGCAGTAAGATGGTAGTAGCAAAAATATTAGTAATAATTTTATGTATGTCGTTTTTGTCATATAATATATTGATTGTTAATGTGTTGTGTGTTTATAGCTGTATGCCTATTGATGGAGTTACGCCTATGTTAATGTTTAAAGCAGCATTTAAAGTGATATTGATTTTTTTTGTCATATAGGTTAGTCCGCAGCAACATTCGCCGCTTGCCGAATTGTATGCAACCATCATATAACATTTTTTTGTTATTTGAGATATAAAGTTTGCTATAAATTCGAGTTTGGAGAATTGTTGTTTGCGGAAACCTATATTAATACTTCCTTTTTCAAAAAATTTGTAGCTTAAAGCTGTTTCTAATATTAAGTCAGACCATGAAATGTCTGTTTTTTTGTGAAATAAAGCAGGATACTTGGCATACATTCCTATAGTAATTTTTTTATAAGAGTATTGCATTCCTAATTCGCATCCTGCAGAGAAAAGATTATTACTGCTTTTGATTATGTTGTAATTTGATATTAATCCTGCTGATACAGCAAAATTATTAAATATAAATAAGGAGTAATCTATTGATAATTTTATGTTTGTGTTGTAAGACGGACCTTTGCATATAATGTTTATTGGGAGGCAGCCTGTTTTATTTTTCCACGCATAATGTGCGCCGGCGTTCCATAGTTCGTTCAGACAGTAATCTTGTGAAAATGAGAAGTATGCGAATGATTTGTCTATACTTGCAAGTCCTGTTTTGCTGCTTGATATTGCTGTGCTTCCTTGTTGTGAGCATAGAGTGTATTTGTTGCACATCACGTTATTGATGTTTTGTTGTGCAAATACATGAATTTGAATTGTCAAGAGTAAAGCAATTACAAAGGTGTTGCGATTTAATATATTTGTTGTCAATATATTAGCATGATTTGCGAAGTCTTTATATTTTTCATTGTCGGCTATCATAAGGTGCTGTTTGTTTCGTATAAAGATTAATTACCCCAAGTATCTCTGTCCAAGCTTCTGTAGTTGATGGCTTCGGACAGGTGAAAGGATTGTATTTTATCTGAGTTGTCTAAGTCTGCAATGGTGCGAGCAACTTTGATAATTCTGTAATAGGCTCTTGCAGAGAGATTTAGCTTTTCCATAGAATGGCGGAGAAGATTAAGAGATTCGTTGTCTAAGGCGCAATATGTTTCTATTAACTTTGGTGTTAAGCCGGAGTTCGAGTGTATGCCTTTTGTAGTTTTAAATCTTTGGTTTTGTATTTCTCTTGCTTTCATTACTCTGTTGCGTATGCTGCTGCTTTTTTCTCCGTTGTCCATAGTGCTAAGTTCCTTGAAAGGTACCGGTATTACTTCTATTTGTATGTCTATTCTGTCTAATAGCGGACCGGATATTTTGTTTAGGTATTTGTGTACTGTACCCGGCTGGCAGGTGCAGTTGACTTCCGGGTGGTTATAATATCCGCAAGGGCAGGGGTTCATGGCGGCAACTAACATAAAATTAGCCGGAAAGCAAATCGATTGTTTAGCGCGTGTTATTGTAACTACGTTATCTTCAAGAGGTTGTCGCATTACTTCGAGTGCAGAGCGGCGAAATTCCGGCAGTTCATCTAAAAATAATACGCCGTTGTGCGAAAGCGAAATTTCGCCCGGCTGCGGAAATGAGCCGCCGCCGACAAGCCCTGCATCGCTGATAGTATGATGCGGCGAACGAAACGGACGCAAAGTTACTAACGACTGCTTCGAAGAAAGCTGTCCGGCTACTGAGTGTATCTTCGTGGTCTCAAGAGCTTCTTCAAGAGTCAACGGCGGCAATATCGATGGTAAACGTTTGGCTAACATGGTCTTACCACTCCCGGGAGAGCCTATCATCAAAATATTGTGTCCGCCGGCAGCAGCTACTTCCAAAGCCCGTTTTATGCTGTATTGCCCCTTCACTTCGCTGAAATCGTAACGATAATCGTGCGCTTGCTGCTCAAATTTTTCTACTATGTTGATAGTGGTAGCTTTGATGCTCTCTATGCCGTCAAAAAAATTTATTACTTCTATTATGTTTTTTACCCCATAAACATCTACTCCTGTTACAACAGCTGCTTCTTCGGCATTGGCTTTCGGTAAAATAACACCTTTAAAACCTTTTCTCTTGGCTTCAATCACTATCGGCAAAGCACCTCTTATCGGACAAATGTTGCCATCAAGCGACAACTCGCCCATTATCACATATTTATCTATTTTGTCTTGTCTGATTTGCTCGGAAGCTGCCAAAATGCCGATGGCTATGGTGAGGTCGTAGGCTGAACCGACTTTCTTGATGTCGGCAGGTGCCATGTTTATCACTATCTTTTTTCCGGGCAATTTGTATCCGACTTCCCTCAACGCAGTTTCTATCCGCTGCTGACTCTCCCTTATCGCACTGTCAGGTAAGCCCACAAGAAAAAATTGAACGCCAACTTCAATGCTGACTTCTACCGTTATTATTATCGCATTGATGCCGATTACTGCACTGCCAAATACTTTTACCAACATAATTCTGAGTTTCATATTAATCATGAAAAACTCATAATGTCCGTATCTTTAACGTATTTTAACTATGTTGGGCTGATATTCCCGCTTCAGCAATTTGGCAAAGAATATATCGTAAATTTGGTAAGTGGTTTTTTTTACAAAAATGCCTATTTTAGGTAACCTAAAATAGGTAACCTAAAAAATTTCTATATTTTGATGATTTTCTGTATGTTATAGCGGTTGTCTACATCAATAATCTTTATAAAATAAATTCCGCTCTCAAATTCTTTTACATCAATGGTGATTTTTTCTTCATTACAAGTAGCAGAATAAATTATCTTTCCGGCGGTATTATAAATTGATAGAGTTACATCTTTCTTACAAGTGATAAAGAGTTTATCAGCAACCGGATTAGGGTAAATAGTTGCTTTAATATATTGGTTATCAGTAATATAATTGTATATGTCTACTGTTATTGTCCATTCTTGCGATGTGTTGTGAGGTGTGGATAGAGTCAAAATGACTGGTTCAGTAAAATTGTGCGCTGTGCCGGATGCAAAATTGCCTGTTACGCCAAGTTCGGTTTGATAATTCATAATCAAAGTGCTAACATCAATTTCGTCTTCTATTGTAACTGCTACAGTGTGATTGTCGTTGTCAATGATTCCGAAATAATCCTGTGACAATGTCGGGTTGTCTGCCTGCAAAAAAGATAGCGAAATCAAGTCGGGAAACAGTTGTTTGACCGGAGCGAATGTTACAAGTCCGAGGTCGGCTTGGTCGGGTTGATGAAATATCACTGTTTCGGGATAGTTTTCGTCATTTGCCCCCCAATAATTTCCTATTGCGGTGATGTTGCAATAAGAGTTGTTATAAAGTTCGTAGAGTACGCCGCCGTTGCCGTTGTTGTAAATCACGTTGTTACCCCAATCTTCTTCGGTTCCCATATCGACATTGTTGTAATAAATTGTGGTGATGCCCCACAAGTTGCCGGTGATGAGGTTGTTGCGTAATATGGCGGCACATGCAGTGCCATAGCCGTAAATGCTGATGCCGCTTCCGCCGTTCATCGGGTTAGTTTCTAAGTTGTTGTCTTTGAAGATGTTGTCGCAGACGACAGCACTTATTGTTGTGCCTTGTTGCGTGTAGCCGTAACGATTGTTGATGATGGTGTTGTTGCTGACAAGAGCTTTTGTAGAGCCGGTTGCCATCAGGTCGGCGATGGCTATGCCGCCAGACTTGTCGCTTGCCACTCCTTCTATGTGATTTCCAATGATATATATCGTGTCTTCCGCCCCGGGACCAAGATTGATTTGCGGATAATTACTATTCGCCGTTACATTGTTGAAAAAAGTACAGCTCAGAATTTTGGGAGACCCCATGATGTTGGCA
>JALNXP010000111.1 GCA_023230285.1 Bacteroidales bacterium
ACATCATTGGTTAATGATATTATTATGCCATTGTTAGGTGTATTAATTGGTGGTGTAAACTTCTCCGAATTGAGATGGACATTGCGTGAAGCCACCGAAACTGCTACCGCTGTAACTGTCAACTATGGCAACTTTATCCAAGTTGCTATAGACTTTTTATTGGTAGCACTTACATTGTTCTTTGTAATTAAGGCTTTCACCAAATTATCGAATATACGTAGTAAAAAAGAAGAAACCAAATAAAATGTGATATTTGTGGAGCTAAGGTATACCTTAGCTCCACAAATATATAAAAATTAAAAGAACAGGCTTATAATTTCCTCGTCGGTAAAGCCCATAAAGAAAGTAGCAACATCTACAGATTCCACAATTTGTTTCACTATATTGTAATTATGTTCCCTTCCGATAAACAAGCTCTCGAAATTCTCTACGGGAGAGCATCCGAAAAAATCTCCATAAAAGCATAAAGACTTGATAATTCCGGCTTCTACTTTAAAATAAGCATCTATCTTGCCGGCTTTTGTCTTCAGCGATTTTGTCTGATTATACTCAGGAGAAGCTCCGAAATTCCATTCCCAAGTATCATATTTATTTTTCACTAATGCATCAATGTAAGCTATATCTTTATCTGAAAGATTAAATACTTCAGCTGAGTCAAAGCTTTCTCTAACCTTATTAACAATCATTTGTCTAAAATCTTCAATAGAATAAGCGTTACCAATATATTCACAAATATTGGCAACTCTGCTGCGTACGGATTTCACTGCTTTATCAATAAATTTATCTTTATCCGGTTTCAAAGACTTAGACAGAGCAGTCAGGTCAACATTATACAAAATAGTTCCATGGTGACAAATTCTATCTTTATAAATATGTGAAGCGTTACCGCTAAATTTTTTTCCATCAATAACCAAGTCATTACGTCCATAAAAATCCGCCTTAACGCCAATATTATTAAGTACAGTTAATATTGGCTCGGTAAATTTACGAAAGTCTATAATATTTTTCCCTTTGGTATTTGTGATAAAAGAGAAATTGAGGTTTCCTCTATCGTGGAAGACGGCACCGCCGCCGGAAAGTCGGCGGACCACGTATATGTTATTATCAGTAACATATTTTAGATCTATTTCGGCGAGAGTATTTTGGTGTTTGCCGATAATTATAGAAGGGTCATTAATATAAAAGAGTAAAATGTCGTCTTTAAAATTTTTTATAAGATGCTCTTCAGTAGCAATATTAAAAGGCGTGAAATAAGTTTGTGAATTAATAATCAGCATATTAGCAATAATTAGCAATCTATCACGAGACCATCTTCGGCAACTATTGTATTAGGAAATACTTCTTGAGCTTCAATGAGTAAATCAGCAGAATTAGAATATCGTTTAGAGAAATGTCCTATAATAAGTTGCTTGGCATTTGCCATTTTTGCTATGATAGCGGCTTCTTTAGCAGTAGAATGCAATCTTTCTTCGGCTAAATGTTGAAAAGCAGATGTATAAGTAGCTTCGTGGTATATAAGGTCTGTATTTTGGAAAACAGGCACTATTTCAGGACAAAAGCGTGTATCGGAACAATAAGCGTATGATTTGGCAATGCTTTTATTGTATGTAACATCTTCATTTTTAAAAATCTCGCCATTTTCATCAACATAATCTTTTCCTGCTTTCAATTTTTGTATTTCTTCAATTGACAGATTATGTTCAATAATAAAATTTTTTTTAATATTAGGTTGTTTATATTTTTCTTTGAAAAAGAAGCCTGTTGTTGGCAAACTGTGTAGAAGTGGGAAAGAGGTTACGCTATATTTATCGCAATCATATACAACATTGACCTCCAATGGGTTAGTCTCGATGAAGATAAGCTCATAATTAAGTTTAGTCAGAGACAGTTCTAATTGGAGGTCAATAATTTGTTTAAGTCCGTTAGGGCAAAACACCGTCAATGGTATTTTACGTCCTAAAAGATGGAAAGAAGATATCAGCCCCACCAAGCCGAAGAAGTGGTCGCCATGGAGGTGGCTGATATATATTTGATTTATAGAATTAAACCTTACGCCGAAGTTTTTAAGTCTAATCTGGCAACCTTCGCCGCAGTCTATAAGGACGCCGCATCCGTTGATGCTCAGAAACTGTGACGTTGTCCAACGATTTACCGATGGTATTGCGGAATTAGACCCGAGTAAAGTTAATTTTAGAGACATTACTCTGCGTTTTCCATTTTGTTTTTAAGGTTAGCAAGCTCTTCGATGTCGCCTAAAGTAGTGATTTCGTTGCTATCGTTTAATTCTTGAATTGGAGATTTAGCTTTATTAGCTTTATTGAGTTCATACTCTTTAGCTTTTTCGGCTGCGGCTACATCTTGGAATATTTTAGAGTGAGAAACCACGATACGTTTATTAGTTTTATTAAACTCTATAACTTTGAAATCGAGGGTTTCACCGACAGCAGCTGTGGTACCATCTTCTTTAAGAGCGTGACGAGTTGGGCAGAAGCCTTCAACATCATCAGGAAGATTTACGATAAAGCCTTTATCGGTAGCACTTGTGATTGTACCTGTATGGATAGAGCTTTCAGTAAACACATTAGCATAAGCTTCCCATGGATTTTCTTCTATTTGTTTATGACCAAGACTAAAACGGCGATTTTCGGTATCAATGTCAAGGACGACAACTTCGAGAGGTTCACCAACTTTAGTAAACTCTGCTGGGTGTTTAATTTTCTTATTCCATGATAAATCCGAGATATGGATTAAACCATCTACGCCTTCTTCCAATTCTACGAATATTCCGAAAGTAGTAAAGTTTCTAACTATAGCAGTATGTTTTGAGCCGATAGGATATTTTTCAGCGATGCTTGCCCATGGATCCGGAATAAGTTGTTTAATACCGAGAGACATTTTGCGAGCTTCTTTGTCAAGTGTTAAAATTACAGCCTCTACTTCGTCTCCGACTTTCAAGAAATCCTGAGCTGTACGCAAATGTTGAGACCAACTCATTTCAGAAACGTGGATAAGACCTTCAACGCCAGGAGCTATTTCTATAAATGCACCATAATCAGCAAGAACAACAACTTTACCTTTAACTTTATCACCAACTTTCAAATTTGGATCTAAAGAATCCCAAGGATGTGGGGTTAACTGTTTAAGACCTAATGCGATACGTTTTTTGCTATCATCAAAATCAAGAATAACGACTTGTATTTTTTCATCTAATTTGACAACTTCATCAGGGTGATTAATTCTTCCCCAGCTGAGGTCGGTAATATGGATAAGACCATCTACGCCGCCAAGGTCGATAAATACGCCATAAGAAGTAATGTTTTTAACTGTACCTTCAAGCACTTGACCTTTTTCAAGACCGGAAATGATTTCTGCTTTCTGAGCCTCGAGTTCATCTTCGATAAGAGCTTTGTGAGATACAACAACATTTTTATATTCCTGATTGATTTTTACAACCTTAAACTCCATTGTTTTGTCAACAAAGATGTCATAATCTCTGATAGGTTTAACATCAATTTGAGAACCCGGTAAAAAGGCTTCTATGCCAAATACGTCTATTATCAAGCCACCTTTGGTACGACATTTAACGTAACCTGTGATGATTTCATCTTTTTCAAATGCTTCATTAACTCTATCCCATGATTTGAGTAATCTTGCTTTTTTGTGTGAAAGTATAAGTTGACCTGTTGAATCTTCTTGACTTTCAACATAAACCTCAACGGCATCACCTATTTTGAGATTAGGGTTATATCTAAACTCTGAAGCAGGAACAATACCATCAGATTTAAAACCTATATTAATGACAACTTCACGTGAGTTAATACCTACAACTGTACCATTAAGAACTTCATGGTCAGCAATTTGATTTAATGTGTCTGCATAAAGATTTTCAAGATTCTGACGTTCTGTAGCCGAATAAATATCTTTTGCATTTCCGAGTGTGTTCCAATCTACTTTTACCCTCACAGGCTCTTTTACGATTGGTTTTTCTGCTTGTGCAGTTTCTTCTACTGTCTTGTTTTCAACAGCTTCTACCGATTGATTTTGTGGTTCAGCAGCAGGATTAATAATATCTTCTGACATAAATAAAATTTATTGATTGATTGGCACAATCAGGTTAAACATTTAACTTTTTGATTATCAATATTCTGCATCAAAGCAACGCCAATAATTACACTAATGCAAAATAGTTTGCAAAGGTAAGTATTTTTCTTGATACATATAAATTTTTATGACAAATATTTTTCGACTGCAAAGCTTTATTTGCACATACGCTCGATAAGGTCGACAACTCTCGTTGAATATCCCCATTCGTTATCATACCATAAAACAACTTTAACATGACAAGCATCTTTCATCACCATTGTAAGGCTTGCATCAAAAATTGAAGAATGGGAATTATGAATAATATCGCAAGAGACTATCGGGTCTTCAGTATATTCAACTATTCCTTTCATATCTCCATCTGCGGCAGCTTTAACAGCCGCATTAATAGAAGCTATCGTAGCCGGCTTTGACAATTGGACATCAAAATCAAGTATTGACCCTGTTGGTACTGGAACACGCATCGCAACTCCATCCATTTTTCCTTCTAAAGCAGGAAGCACTTTACCAACAGCCTTAGCCGCTCCTGTGGTAGTCGGAATGATAGAAAGTGCCGCAGCCCGCGATCTTCTTAAATCATTATGCGGACCATCAAGTATTCT
Source organism: Bacteroidales bacterium (assembly GCA_023230285.1). GTDB lineage: Bacteria > Bacteroidota > Bacteroidia > Bacteroidales > BM520 > RGIG7150. The sequence continues at coordinate 4,704 of JALNXP010000111.1, forward strand.
TTGATCAAGAGTATAAGCATGAACCGTTGTCATAAGTCCCAATTCTATTCCAAAAACATCATTCAACACTTTAGCTATGGGCGCAATACAATTAGTAGTGCATGAAGCATTGGAAACATATATATCTGTAGGTTTCAGCTCATTATCGTTAACACCGGCAACAATCATTTTTGCCAAATTATCTTTTGAAGGAACTGTGAGTAAAACTTTTTTTGCCCCCGCTTTGATGTGGTCGCCATAACCACCTTTGGGTGAACTTATCTTGGAAAAAACTCCGGTTGCCTCTACTACAACATCCGGACTTTCTGCCCATTTGATATTTAAAGGCTCATCCTCATGCGTGACTCGTATCTTGTTACCATTAATAATAAGCGCATTATCTACATAAGATACCTCGCCGTTAAATGCTCCCTGTGTAGAATCATATTTTAAAAGATGAGCATAAATTCTATTATCAGAGCGAGCATTAATACCAATAACATCAATATTGTCTCTCTTAAGAGCTATCTTTAAGACATTCCTACCAATGCGTCCAAAACCGTTAATTGCAACTTTAATTTTTCTCATAGTAAATTTTATAAATAATTAATAAAACAATATAATTATCTGACAACGTCAAATAATCAAACTTTAAAATAAAAAATTAGGCTGAATAAATAATGCCAATATTACAGTCCAAAAATCCAAATCCTATGGAAAGAATCTATCCTTTTGGACATAGCTATATCGTGCAATGTAAATGCACAACTAAAAGTAACAGCTATAATAATCAAAAATATATTCATATTGATTACACAAGTAATATTGTGCGGCAAAGGTAGCAATTATATTTTGAATTATATCAAAGAATTAAAATTAAATAAATTTCACATATTCAACTTTTAAAGTTCTTATATTCAAATTGGAATTTTTCGTGTAACTTTGCATTTTGTTTTCAATTTATATTTTTAAATAATCAAAAGCGATGAAAGTATTATTGGTTAACGGTAGTCCGCATCAGCATGGCTGCACTTTTACGGCACTCGAAGAGATAGCGAAGACTTTGTCAAAAGAAGGTATTGAAAGCGATTTTTTCTGGATAGGCAACAAGCCGATAGCCGGCTGTACTGCTTGTGGAAGTTGCTTAGCTACAGGTAAATGCGTTATCAGTGACGACATAGTGGAGGAGTTCGTCAATAAGAGTAAAGATTATTCCGGCTTTGTATTTGGTTCGCCGGTACATTTTGCCTCTGCAACAGGAGCTATGACAACTTTTATGGACAGAGCATTATTCAGCGTAAAGAAAGATAAACCTTTTGCCGGTAAACCTGCCGCTACTGTTGTAAGTTGTCGGCGTGCCGGCAGCACAGCCACACTCGACCAGCTGAACAAATACATAGTCTATAGTGGTATGCCGATGGTTCCGTCTCAATATTGGAACATGGTTCATGGCAGCAAACCCGAAGAAGTCCGTCAAGACCTTGAAGGAATGCAGACGATGCGCACTCTCGCCCTCAACATGGCTTGGATGCTGAAATGTTTTGAAGCGGGCAAAAAAGCAGGCATAGCTTTGCCTAAGTATGAATCTCCGGTACGCACAAATTTTATAAGATAAAAATCATGGAAACACATCAGATATATCTCGCAGGAGGTTGCTTTTGGGGTACGGAACATTTTCTTCAACAACTTACAGGTATTACGGAAACAAAAGTCGGATTCGCTAACGGCAAAACCGAAAATCCTTCATACCAACAAGTTTGCAAAGCAAACACCGGACATGCCGAAACTGTAAAAGTAACTTACGACCCATCAGCAATTTCATTATCTGAAATCTTAAATCTATTTTTTATGACAATAGACCCGACAAGTGTCAATCGTCAGGGTGGCGACACGGGTACGCAATATAGAACCGGCATTTATTATACCGATAAAGAAGATTTGCCGATTATAAACGCCGTAATTGCTTCGTTATCAAAGCAATATAGCTTACCTGTGGTTGTTGAGGTTAAACCTTTGGATAATTTCTATTTAGCCGAAGATTATCATCAGGATTATCTATATAAGAATCCTGCCGGCTATTGTCATATAAACCCGAAGTTATTCGAAATTGCACGTAATTATAAAAAGGAATAAAATTATGTTGTGGCAGCTGTTTTGGACATTTTTTAAGATTGGCGCATTTACTTTTGGCAGCGGCTACGCCATGATACCCTTAATTGAGCAAGAAGTTGTTGATAAGAAAAAATGGTTTGACAAAGAGAGTTTCTTCGACCAGTTCAGTTTAGCTCAGTCGGCGCCGGGACCATTTGCTGTCAACACCGCCGTTTTTGTCGGCTACAAAATGCGAGGAAAACTCGGTGCTTTCGTCTCAGTTCTCGGCATTATCATTCCATCTTTTGTTATTATATTGCTCATAGCCATGTACTTATCGGACTTTAGCGAAAACGTCACTGTGATTTCTGCGTTTAAAGGCATAAGACCGGCAGTAGTTGCTTTGATAGCTGTTCCGTGTGTAAGATATTTTATCGAATTAAAAAAATGGCAAATGCCGATAGCAATAGCGGCAGCCATAGCAATTTGGTTATTAGGCGTTTCGCCGGTATACTTTATTTTTGGTGGTAGTATAATAGGTATAGTCACAACATATTTTAAAAAGCCATGATTTACTTACATCTATTTCTTTCTTATCTTAAGATAGGATTTTTCGGATTTGGTGGTGGCTATGCCATGATATCGTTGATACAGAACGAGATAGTTGTTCAGCAGGGCTGGCTTTCCAATACTCAGCTGTCGGATATTATCGCCGTTTCTCAAATGACGCCGGGACCGATAGCTATCAATTGTGCAACTTATGTGGGTTATTTAGTCACCGGCAATATCTGGGGCTCATTGTTGGCTACGACAGCAGTTTGCATTCCGCCGCTAAGCATAATGTTGCTTATATCAATGTTTTACAAAAAGTTGAAAAGCAACCGCTATATGCAGGGAGTCTTAGATTGGATAAAGCCGATGATGGTTGGCATGATAGGAGCAGCCGCCTTATTGTATATGAATAAAGAAACCTTCATCGATTGGAGCAGCATCTTGATTTTTGCCGGATGCTTCTTTGCTTCATGGAAAAAGATAAACCCTATCATATTGATAGCGATAGCGGCAGTGGTTGGGCTGTTGATATATTAAAAAAACGTTAAACGATTACACGTTAAACATTAAACGAATCTCTTCTCTCTTTAATCTCTGACA
>JALNXP010000103.1 GCA_023230285.1 Bacteroidales bacterium
AGAGCTGTTAGAGTTTATGATTCGTGAAAACCTTAACAAGATTGCTCCTCGCGTGATGGCTGTCATCAAACCGGTAAAACTCGTCATAGATAACTATCCGGAAGATAAAGTAGAATATTTCAGTACCGACAACAATCCTGAAGACTCCGAAGCAGGACAGAGAGAAATTCCTTTCTGCAAAGAAATATACATAGAACAAGACGACTTCATGGAAGAACCGCCAAAAGACTTCTTCCGTTTAGGTCCGGACCGTGAAGTCCGTTTGAAAAGTGCTTATATCATCAAATGTACTTCGTATGAAAAAGACGAAGACGGTAATGTAAAAGTCATTCACTGTGAATACTATCCTGAAACCCGCAGCGGTGCGCCGATGTCTAATAAAAAAGTCAAAGGTACTTTGCATTGGGTGTCAACGAGACATGCAATAAATGCAGAAGTGAGGATTTATGACAGACTGTTTAATGACCCAGACCCTGCAGGACATAAAGATGTTGACTTCTTGGAGTTTTTAAATCCTGATTCTATAACTATCCTGAAAAATTGTAAACTCGAACCTTCTTTAGCTGAAGCTAAAAAGGGTGTAGGCTATCAGTTTCAAAGATTAGGATACTTCTGCTTAGATAAATATGCTACTGAAGATAACTTGATTTTTAATAAAACGGTAGGCTTAAAAGATACGTGGGCTAAAAAGAAATAAATGGTATAATTATTTGTCATGAAGTCGGTTGCCGAATTAAAAGACATACTGTTTGCTGAATGTCATAATCATTATTCAAAAGCAGAATGTGATTTAGTACATGATGCGTGTGAAATTTTAGAGAAAAATCCTAATGAAGCTATCTCTGAAGTATATTTCTCAAATATACTTCAGCATAATCTAAAGGTTGCAATATTAGTTATTAAGGAGTTGAATTTAGATGTAGACTCTACTTTGGCGGCGTTGCTATCGGGCTGTCAGTTTCCGCCTAAAGACCCCGTCACAAATCAGCATATCTTAGATGAATTTTCAGAATCATCTATTCATTTTATTCAAAATCTTAATAGAATTACAAAACTCGATTTAATTGAGATACAGGCTAATGCTGATTTTTTGCGTAAATTACTGATAAATATCTCCGGCGACTTGCGTGTCGTTATGATTAAGTTGGTAGACAGAATAATTTCGTTGCGAGAAATCAGCTGTTTTAAACCGGAACTGCGTACAAAGCTGAGTACCGAAGCTATGTTTTTATATGCTCCATTGGCTCACAGAATGGGATTGTACAATATTTATACAGAGCTAAGTACCCGTGCTTTCCAAGAAATTAATCCCGATGATTATAAAAAAATAAAAAGCGAACTTGACTCTATTCTGAATAAAAATTCTAATTTCTTACCTGATTTTGTTTCCCCTATAGAACAAAAACTTAAAGAGTTAAATTTAAGTTATACCATAAAACAAAGAATAAAATCGCCGTATTCTATATGGAAAAAAATTGATAATCAGCATATTACAATAGATAAAATACACGACATTTATGCAACAAGAATAATTTTTGATTCAAATATTGAAGATGAAAAATTACTTTGTTGGCAGATATATGCTTTAGTTACAGATATTTATCCTCCTATGGTATCGCGTACCCGTGACTGGATAAGCGTACCGCGTGCAAATGGCTATGAATCTTTACATACAACCGTACAATACACTAATGGCGTGTGGGTAGAAGTTCAAATTCGATCAAAACGTATGGACAAGATAGCCGAATACGGTCCTGCTGCTCACTGGTCGTACAAAGACGGACAACAAAAAACTTCTCTTGAAAAATGGTTGGGAGAAATACGAGATGTCCTTGAAAATGACAGATTAGCACTTGGTGACATACTTGAAAGTATGAAACCGGAAGATATATCGGAAGAAATTTATGTCTTCACAGCTAAAAAAGATTCTAAAAAAGAAATTAGAAGATTTAGCAAAGGTGCTACTATCCTCGATTTTGCCTACAGCATTCACTCCGAAATAGGTAATAGATGTGTTGGTGCTACCGTAAACAATATAAGTGTCGAAAAAGGTTATGTGCTCAAAAACGGTGACGCTATAAATGTTCAAACTTCCAAATCTCAAAAACCATCTTTAGATTGGCTCAAAATTGCTACTACAGCTAAAGCTAAATATCATATCCGCAAATCGTTAAACGAAGAACATGAACTCTTAGTCAGTAATGGTAAAGAAATACTTAAGAGAAAATTTAAAAATTGGAAATATAATTTTACTGACAGTGTTAATGATGTAGTTCAATATTTTGGTTATAAATTCGGTAACGACATGTTCTATGATGTTGCTACAGAGAAACTTCCGACAATAAAAATTAAATCTTTTCTTGACAATAAAAATGAATATTTAGAGGGAAAAAACACCGTTGAAATCATATCAAAAACGAAACCCAAAACCGGCAATATTTATCTTGCCATGACGGAAGACGACAAAAAAATCAACGGAATATATTGCAATTGTTGTGAAGTACACCCGGGAGACTCGGTTTTTGGCTTCATATCTAATACTGCAGAAATAAAAATCCACAGGACAAACTGCCCTAATGCCAATTATTTAAAATCCAGATTTCCATATAGAATTATTGAATTGAAATGGATTAAAACATAACGATTATGAACCAATTTCGCACAACATTCACTATTAATGAAGCGGCATCAAAGATTACATATTTTGATTCTTTGATGATGCTTGGCTCTTGCTTCTCGGAAAATATCGGAAATAAACTCTCAAGTTTGCAATTTGACCTTTGCTTAAATCCTTACGGCATTTTGTATAATCCCTGTTCTATTGAGATTTCTATTAAGGAAATTGTTGATTGTAAGGAATATATAAATAAAGACATTCTTTATTTTAACGATAATTGGTTTAGTCTGAAGCATCATGGCGTTTTCTCATCTCCCGATAAAGATTTATGTCTGCAAAAAATCAATGAATCTATAGAAAATGCTAATACTTATATCAAAAAGTCGAAATACATATTTATTACCTTAGGCACAGCTGTAGTGTATTTTGATAGCGGAACCGATTTTGTTGTTGGCAATTGTCATAAAATTCCTGCAAGTAACTTTTATACAAAGAGGCTTAGCGTTGAAGAATGTTCAAATAGTCTTGATAATATTGTTAATGCTATAAATGCTGTAAATGAAGACGTTACAGTCGTTTTTACCGTCAGTCCCATACGACATTGGAAAGATGGTGCTGTAGAAAATCAGCGTAGTAAAGCCACGTTAGTACTTGCTATCGACCAAGTTATACAACATCACAAAAATATAATCTATTTTCCATCTTATGAAATTATGATGGACGACCTGCGTGATTACCGTTTTTACAAAGACGACATGTTACATGTTGGCGATATTGCCGTTGAATACATTTGGGAGAAGTTCAAAAATACTTTTATCAGTGAAACTTGTTTTGAAGCAATGGACGAAGTCGACAAGATAAACAAAGCATTGGCGCATAGAGTGGAACGTACTGACACCGCTGAGTATAGGAAATTCAAAGAATACATTGTAAATAAAACTTCAGAATTGGAGAAAAAGTTCCCATATTTATCATTTCAACTGTAAAAGACTTTATGACGTTGTCGATATGCAGAAAGTAGACACATAATCACAATAATTCTGCCGTTTTGTCATATTGTCGACTTTTTTTTCTGTTGGCATGATAGTTGTTTTTTTCCCCTTGTCTGACAAAAACAGACAAAACGATTTAGATAATAATTAAAAAAAATATTTGTTATGGGAAAAATTATTGGTATTGACTTAGGAACGACAAATTCATGTGTCGCAGTAATGGAAGGTAACGAACCTGTTATTATTCCAAATTCGGAAGGAAAACGTACAACACCATCTATAGTGGCTTTTACAGATAATGGTGAAAGAAAGGTTGGAGATCCTGCTAAACGTCAGGCTATTACGAATCCAAAGAAAACAGTATATTCTATTAAACGTCTGATGGGTGAACGTTTTTCAAAAGTTGAAAACGAAATTCATCGTTTGACTTATGATGTAGTACAAGGTGACAATGATACTCCGAGAGTTGTCATTGGTGACAGAAAATATACTCCGCAAGAAATTTCTGCAATGGTATTGCAAAAAATGAAAAAAACTGCAGAAGACTATTTGGGTCAAGAGGTTACGGAGGCTGTAATTACAGTTCCTGCTTACTTTAGCGACTCACAGCGTCAAGCTACAAAGGAAGCCGGTGAGATTGCAGGCTTGCATGTTCGTAGAATTATCAACGAACCTACAGCAGCATCTTTAGCTTATGGTCTTGACAAAAAGAATAAAGAAATGAAAATCGCAGTATTCGACCTTGGCGGTGGTACTTTCGATATATCAATCCTTGAATTAGGAGACGGTGTTTTTGAAGTAAAATCAACAAACGGTGATACTCATTTAGGTGGTGATGACTTTGACCACGTCATTATAGATTGGTTAGCTGAAGAATTTAAAAAAGATGAAGGCATTGATTTGCGTAAAGATGCAATGGCTTTACAACGTTTGAAAGAAGCAGCTGAAAAGGCAAAGATAGAGCTGTCGAGTACCAACTCAACAGAAATAAATTTACCTTATATTATGCCTGTTGACGGTGTGCCAAAACACCTTGTGAAGACTTTGACGAGAGCTAAATTTGAACAACTTGCCGATGAGCTTATACATAGAACTTTAGGTCCTTGTGAAAAAGCATTGAGAGATGCAGGTTATACAAAGAAAGATATTTCTGAAGTAATCTTAGTAGGCGGTTCTACACGTATTCCTGCAGTTCAAAAACTTGTGGAAAACTTCTTTGGACAAGTACCTTCTAAAGGCGTAAACCCTGATGAGGTTGTTGCAGTAGGTGCAGCTATCCAAGGTGGCGTTTTGACCGGCGAAGTTAATGATGTATTGTTGCTTGATGTTACTCCGTTGTCATTGGGTATAGAAACCTTAGGCGGCGTGTTTACAAAGTTGATAGATGCTAACACAACTATCCCTACCAATAAATCGGAAGTATTCTCAACAGCTGTCGACAATCAACCGGCTGTAGAAATTCATGTTTTACAGGGAGAAAGACCTATGGCTAATCAGAACAAGAGTATCGGTCGTTTCCATCTTGATGGCATAGCTCCTGCTCCACGTGGTATACCTCAAATAGAAGTATCCTTTGATATAGATGTTAACGGTATTCTTAGTGTGACAGCAAAAGATAAAGGTACCGGAAAATCACAAAACATCCGTATCGAAGCATCATCAGGTCTGTCAGAAGAAGAAGTTAAGAAAATGAAAGCTGAAGCTGAAGCAAATGCGGATGCAGATAAAAAGCAGAAAGAGGAAATAGATAAAATAAACTCTGCAGATGCTATGATTTTCCAGACGGAGAAACAGCTGAAAGAGTTTGGTGACAAACTTCCTGCCGACAAGAAAGCTCCTATTGAGTCTGCTCTCGAAGAGTTAAAAGAAGCTCATAAAAATAAAAATATCAGCGCAATAGATGCTGCTATGGAAAAGATCAACAATGCTTGGCATGTAGCAAGTGAAGAGATGTATAAAGCATCACAAGGTCAACCTAACCAAGGTGCCGGCAATGGCGGTCAATATACCGGCGGCAACGCTCAGGGCAATACCGGCAACGGCGGCAATACCGGCAACGGCGGCGACCAAGAAGACGGACATGTACAAGATGTTGACTTTGAGGAGGTGAAGTAATTGCTCGAAACAACGAGTAATCAAAAATAATTAAAATGCGGTAAGTGAACAACTTACCGCATTTTTTGTTATAAATATTTCTTGATAATTATGCTTATATATCGGTTTTTTATTGTATATTTGTACCATAAATGTACCGAGCGTTAATTGTATATAATGTGCGTCTAAAACACACTTATAATATTTTATTAGCACTTATTCGGTTCAAAAAAGACAGATGATATGGGCGTTAGCAAACTCAAAATACCGAAAATCTGCGAACACTGCGGAAAGCCATTTGAAGCAAAAACCGTTACCACACGCTTTTGTTCCTCTACTTGTGCTAACAAATCAGGACGAGCAAGGAAACAACAAGCAAAAGAAATTGAGAAGAAACAGACGATTTTAGAACAGTCAGCAAATCAAATAGCCGAAATCCAAACACGCCCCTATATTTCCATTTCCGAAGCAGTCATTCTGTTTGGTATTTCAAAAGACACTATCCGCCGTCTGATTAAAGCGGGCAAAATCCCCGCAATCAATTTAGGACAAAGACTAACCCGCATTAGTCGGGTGCATATCGAATCAATGTTCACGGCAATAGATATTCCGCAGGAAAAACCACAAGAAGAAAAGCCCGTCAAACTTCAATACGAGCAAAGCGAATGCTATACCATTGGCGAGATAACCGAAAAATACGGCGTTTCGCCCTCTACGGTTGACAAAACCATACGCAAAAACAGCATACCCAAAAGACAGGTTGGCAAATTTGTCTATGTTCCTAAAATAATGATTGATAAGATTTTTGGAGGAAAATAATATGAAAGAACTATCAAAAACCAAATCAACTGTCCGCCTGCGAAAAGTCGAAGACCGCAAAGAATGGTACTTGTATATAGAAAGTTATCCTGTTTTCGTGGCAGGTAAAAAACAGCCACAACGAGTGCGCGAATACCTCAACCGCACTGTTGCAACTGTCGAATGGGACAAGAAGCGAACAGCCCGAACCGAAAAAGACGGTAGCAAAACCTATAAACCCAAGCGAGACGACAACGGAATAATAATGTGTCGCAGCGAAAAAGACAAACAAGCATGTTTGTACGCTGATGGCGTTCGCAAGCTCCGCCAACGCGAATATGATAATGCCGATTTATACAGCGATACTGAAACAGCCCAAGCCGAACAAAAAGAACGCTCACAACAAAATTTCATACAATACTTTGATACTGCGGCAAAAAAACGACATGCCAACAGTTCAGAGTCTATTATTGTGAATTGGAAACGCACCTATGAATTACTAAAACTTTTTGCGGGTGACACATTACCATTTTCAAAAATAGACAACCGCTTTGCCGAAGATTTTCGCCTGTTTCTTTTGTCCGCCCCCTGCGGAGGCAACAAAAGCGGAACCATATCACAAAATACCGCTGCAACTTACTTTTCCATTTTCAAAGCCGCATTAAAACAGGCTTTTGTCGATGGTTATTTAACAATAGACCTATCCGCAAAAATTAAAGGCATACAGGAACAGGAAACCCGCCGAGAGTTTCTCACAGTAGAAGAATTAAATACCCTTGCTGCTACGCCATGCGAATACAAAGACTTGAAACGCGCTGCCCTGTTCTCTGCGCTCACAGGCTTACGCCATTGCGATATACAAAAAATGCAGTGGAAAGAAATTCAAATCGATGGCGACCAAGCCCGCCTAAACTTCACGCAAAAAAAAAACAAAAGGCGTTGAATACACACCTATTTCAGCCCAAGCATTGGAATTGTGCGGAGAACCTCGCAATCCCAATCAATTAGTTTTTGAAGATTTGCCAGCCCCCTCATGGATTTCCCGACCATTAAAAAAGTGGCTCGAAACTGCGAGTATTACAAAGAAAATCACATTTCATTGCTTCCGTCACACATTCGCAACCCTGCAATTATTCAACGGCACAGATATTTATACTGTCAGCAAAATGTTGGGGCACACTAATGTAAAAACAACACAGATATATGCTAAAGTAGTTGACGAAAAGAAAGAAAAAGCGGCACACGCTATAAAATTGAATATCAACAAATAAAGGCAATAAAAATAACCATATATAAAAAACAATAAAAATAATGTTCGTAAAACACCGAACATGTAAAAATTATTTATACCTTTGCAAGCAAGATTAAAAATAACATGAAAGAGCAAAAAAGCAACCCAAAAGAAGAACAACTCGCCCGCTTTGCCAAAGCAATGGGACACCCTACACGCATTATTATATTGAAGTTTTTAGCCTCATTAGATACATGCTATTTCGGCGACATTCACAATGAACTCTCCATTGCCAAAGCCACTGTATCGCAACACCTAAAAGAATTGAAAGAAGCGGGGCTAATACAAGGAGAAATTGAAACCCCAAAAGTAAAATACTGTATCAACAAAACAAATTGGGAAATTGCACGCAAAGAATTTGCCTTTTTCTTTTCTGATATTAAAAATAGCGAAACATGCTGTAAGTAACAGCATATTTTTTTATAATCAATGTTTGTTGTTTTGCGAACTACTAATATATAAAGATATGACTAACAAAGAAAAAGAAATCAAAGAAACTGTAAAACAAAAATACAGCCTCATTGCTCTACAAGACAAGGATAATACTTGTTGTTCCGGAAGTTGCTGTTCCACTGCCG
>JALNXP010000104.1 GCA_023230285.1 Bacteroidales bacterium
CGTCATTGAATCCCGGCAGCGCCCTCTCGGACGCGCCGGACCTCTTCAGGTTCATTCCCCCCCGCCCACTCACGAACTCCAACGTTCTCTCTACCGATCCCGTTTTCGTCCTCGAATTGACAGGAAGCCCTCAAGCTTCCACATCACCAACTGAACCAACGACCTTTCGGTAATCGTTCAGTCAATTTTCAACTTCTCTTCTCTTCACTTATAAACTGTCAAAAAGCTCTCGCTCATCAACTAGGTGTTTTGAGCGTGCCCAAACAAAATAGCCAAAATACTCGCAACATGTCAAGAGGGATGAATCTTTTTTTGGAGAAGTTTCCTTCACTAGAGCGACCAAAGCTCAGATTTCGTCGTGGAAATGGCACAGGCACCCCCGTTCAGTGCACGAAGGATATCAGCTTTATCCCTGATCAACCCTCCCGCAACCAAAGGAACATCCGCCATATCATGAATCTCCTGAATAATGGCAGTTACCACACCCGGCATTATTTCAAGGAAATCCGGCTTGCAAGAGGTAAGATGTTGGGTAATCGTCGAGAAGGCCATACTGTCGATCATGAACGTTCGCTCCCCTGCAATTAGTCCAAGTTCTTTTGCCCGCCTTACCATGCTCTGCTTCGTGCTGATAATGCCATCGGCGCGGGTATGCTGCCTGATATAATCGATACTGACAGGATCTTTACCCCCCAGTCCCGCAATTAAGTCCGTATGGACAATGGCTATTTTCCCCCGTCCCTTCAACGCATCCACAATGGAGTCTATCGTGCAAATCGTGCCATACAGGACAAACACCATCATACAATCGCTTTCCAATGCTTTTTGCAACAATTCCTCTGATTTGACGGCCGCAATAATCGGCGACTGAGCGAATAAATCCCTTATATCCCGTGATTGCATGCCCCCCCCTTCACGTTCCACCTTTCTCCACCCAGCTCTCATACTGAGGAATGACCGTCACATGATGGTCTCCATCCACCCGCACCTTGATAGTCCCATTATACAGGGTATGGTAAAACCTGGAACCATATTTGACGTAATCACGGTACACATCCATACTGTCCATCACGTCGTTCATCGCTACGACTACTTGCGGATGCACCGTTTTGATCCATTTTCGCTGGTTTGAGGTATCGTTTCCGTGATGATTCGCTTTCGCCACGTCACTTGCCAGTTCGTTTTCGTGGATATTCATCACATCTCGCTCGCCAGAACGATACAAGTCGCCACCGAGAAGCACCTTGCTCTTTCCATATGTGAGAAGCAGAACGATCGAAGTGTCATTGATGAATTGCGTCGCATTACTCGGATATTCCTTGGGATAGGTGATGGGTCCCGCCTTCGGCCACAGGACATCCACAGACACTTTTTCGCCGAACAAGAAGGAACTGCCATCGGCGATGATCTCCTCGGGAATTTCATATTTTTTGACGGAGGCGGCGAAAGCACGTGTGTACTGAGTGTCATATTCCAACGCGGAACGATACACCTTGCCGATAGAACAGGCATCGGCGACCTGCGGGAACGCCCCAAGGTGATCAATATGGGGATGGGAATTGACGAAAATGTCAATGTGGCCAATTCCTAGTGCATGCAAGACTTTCAAAACGTCCTTTCCCGCATCAGGATGTCCACAATCGACCATCATCACCTTGCCGTCAGGGCTGATGATGATGGTGCAATCCCCACTTTTGTCCTTGCTTCCTTTTGGAACATCAAGGTCAACGAAATACATGGTGAGTTTCCCTGCATCGCTATTTCGGTCAGTCACTTCAGCGAAATGATCCATCGGAGCCGCAACGAGAGAAAGCAACAAAGTCAACGTAAGTACCGCAACAAGAAAACTTCGTTTCATTTCGCTCCGTCAAGATATTGTCTGCAGACCGTGCAGTAATTGGTGATGACACCATCAACGTTCCATGAAGCAAGTTGTTCCAGCTCCCGCATGCCGTCGACCGTCCATACGTTCATTCCAATGTGATGTGCCTTCAGTTCGGCGACCGAATTGTCATCAAGAGAATCAAAACTCGGATGATAGAACTCGAATCCGTACTTCTGGCAGTAAAAGCCTGCATTGACGACACCTGTTTTCCCAATCAACGCTCCGACGGGGACTTGGGGCGCGATACGTTTCGTTTCCACTAGGGAAAGATGGTTGAACGACGAAAACATGACACGTCCCAACAAATCGTATTTTTCCAGAATGGCGATCGTTTTTTTCTCGATGTCTTGATAATACACAAGCCCTGTTTTCAATTCGATATTCGTAGTCAAATGCGCCTGAGTCGCCCATTCACAATACTCTTCGAACGACGGAATACGCTGTACCGGACACGTGCCCCGGCAAAGCTGGGAAGCATCAAGCTTCTCCAATTCCTTGAAGGTGTAGCCGCGGACCGATCCCGTCCCATCGGTCGTCCTGTCGACCACTTCGTCATGAATCACGACGACCGTCCCGTCTTTTGTAAGCTGGACGTCCAACTCAATCTCATCCGCACGGGCTTCCTCGGCCTTTTGGAACGCAAGCATGGTGTTCTCGGGATATCGCCCGCTATACCCGCGGTGTGCAACAACTTTCATATTGGTTGCCTCCTCATTTCATTGCAGCTTTACTGTATCCGGAAAGCATGTATTTTTGAAAGACAAAAAACAAGATGACGACAGGAAGAATCGCCATAACCGCGCCGGCCATAATTTCATGATTGTTCATCGTGCCTTGTCCTGCAAATGTATCGCGTAACTTTGCGAGCCCTACAGTCAGCACCCTGTGTGACTCCTCCTTCGCGATGATCTTCGGCCAGAAATAACTGTTCCATCCTGAAGTGAAGGTCACCAGTGTAACGGTGAAGAGTGTAGATCGGCACATGGGGACAAGTATTCGGGTAATGATGCCCACTTTCCCCACTCCATCAATCCTCGCCGCATCAATGTAACTGTCATCAATGGACATGAACGTCTGACGAAGCATGAAAATGTAATATGGGCTCACCGCTTCGGGAAGGATCAAGCCAAGATACGTATCGGTGAGATGCCAATGGGCGAACATCACGTAGATCGGAATGAACGTTACTTGCAAAGGAATCATCAACGCTCCGAGGACAACCATGAACAACGCATTCTTTCCCTTGAACTGCCCTTTGGAAAACCCATAGGCGGCAAACACCCCAGTGATGATCTGGCAAACCAAGATGCCCGCGGTCATGATGACGGTGTTCACGTAATACTTCGCAAATTTCACCTTATGCATTACGTTGGCATAGTTTTCAAAATGAAATTCCTTCGGCCAGAACGTCGGTTGTAAAAGCAACACTTCCTCCTGACTTTTCACTGACGTGATCAACATCCAGTAAATAGGAAAGAATGCGACCACGGTCACCGCTATGGCCAGTACCCACTGCAAGACACTGATGGCCCGCCGGTTTCTGATAGCCCGCTCGTTCCGTTCCGTAATGGTTCTTTCTTCAGTTAGCATCACGCACCCCCCCTTACGTATCGTAATTGACTCTGCCGTTGGAGAGCTTCATGGTCGAAGCAGTAATGACCAGCAACAGTATGAAGAAGGCAAGCGCCATCACAGAAGCCCTGTCCATGCGAAAATCCTCCATCGCATAAGAATAAATTTGATAGACGAACACTTCGGTCGACCGGTTTGGGCCGCCACCGGTCATGACATCGACACTCTGGAACACTTTCATCGATGAAATGAACGTCGTAACGAAGAGAAACAACGTAGTTGGACTGAGCATAGGAAGAGTAATACCCCTCAGTTTCGTCCAATAGGATGCACCATCAAGGTCAGCCGCCTCGTAATAATCTTTGGGGATGCTCCTAATAGCGGCAAGATACACGATCATTCCATACCCTATTGCACGCCACCCAGTCAGCATCAGAATAGAAATCATCGCTGTACTTGATTGTCCAAGCCAATCAACACGCCTGCCCCCTAGTCGCGTGATGAAATAGTTCAGGACGCCGTTGTCGGTATTCAAAATCCACAGGAAAATGACTGCAGCAGAGCTCATCGCCACATATTTGGGCATGAACACAATGGCACGGAGAGCAGAGAACCCCTTGTGCATCGTGTTAAAAATCAACGCAAGGACCAATCCCCCAAAAAGAGTAATCGTCAGTTCACCTGCAGAATACAGAAAGGTGACCTTCAACGAATTCACCAGATATTTCCTGCCAGAACCGGTAAACAACCATTTCCAATTCTTCAACCCGACATAGTCGTAGTGGTCGTTGAGCAAATTCCAATTGGTGAAACTGATCTGGATTAACTTCAGAATGGGGAAATAGGTGAACATCAGAATCAGGATCAACGCGGGTATGGTACACCCGAAATCCTGAAGATGGTCCAACGTACGTGGCTTGATGCCTTTCTTAGTCATGAAAAACGTCCTCCTTGACAAGAAAAACGAAGAGGACACCCGGAGGGGTGCCCTCTGTCCCGAGTCTGAACACTAATCCTCGAGAACTTCGTTGATCTCTTCCGTCATCTGGGGAATGCCGGTATCGATATCCTTCCCGTTGTTGTAGAACTCGGAAAGGTAATTCATCCAAATCTTTGCGAGCTGGTTCCAGTTCTTGTTTTGTATACGAGGGTAAATATTGTCCAGATTATCAAAAATCGCTTTGAAAGCAGGCTTCTTTGCCAGAAAATCCTTTCCCTCCTGCGTCTCAAGAACCGACTTACGAGTTGGCATGTATCCGGTCCCTTCCGCCCATTTCATATTTACTTCCTTGCTGCACAGATACGACAAGAACTGCCATGCGGCATTCTTCGTCTGCTGATCATTCTTTGCAGGAATGAGAAGGACACACCCCCCGATCTCCTGCTTCTTGGTATCCGTAGCCGGCAACCATGCCATCCCCACTTCAAAATTCTTGCACAGATTGACATAGGTATTATATAGACTGCTGGTATGGATTACGGAGAACGCCTTCTGATCGATAAAAGTCTGCCTCATGATGGAAGAACCATCTTTTCCAACAGCGAAGTAAGCATAACCTTTCTTGATCCAATCCCCAATCTCTTTGGTCGTTTCAATGGAGGCTTTTCCTCCAAAATCAGTGGAGATACCGTCGGGATTAATGATGTTCACGCCATTGTTCAAGAAGAACGTCTCAAAATACCATTGATCCCACCCCGGGACGATCGTCCCCCATACTTTGGTCGATCCATCAGCATTAAACTCAGTGACTTTGCTGAGAAACTCGTTCATATCCTTGAACTTGGTCGGAATTTCAATCCCCTTCGCCTTGGCCATATCCTTGTTGTAGTACATGATCTGCGTCGAAATAAGGAATGGCAGGGAAACCTGTTTCCCTTCATAAGCGGAGGCCTTGATCATTCCTTCTCCGAAATCGTTAATATCAAAACCGGTCGCCTGAATGTACGGATTGAGATCCTCGCATAAACCGGAAGCGCCATATTGGGCCACATACGGAGTATTGGCGACAACAAGTGCGGGAAGTCCCGTTCCCGCAACTTGCGCGGCAACGAGAGTCTCGTTGACGGTCGCATAGTTACCAATGTATTCGGCTTTCACCTTGATCTTGTCCTGACTGTTATTGAAATCATTGACAATCTCGTCGACGAGATCAGAATACTGGTTTTCCAACGCATGCCACCATGTGATTTCAATAGGCTTCGTAACTTCGTACTTCGACGCGTCTACTTTTGGGATCTCCTGTTGTTTTACAGGCGCTTCCTTGGTACCTCCCGCAAACATACCCGAAACGCAAAGCGAAACCACCAAGAGGGCGCAAAAGACCCTTTCCCCTCGTTTTTTCATTTTTTCCTCCTAGAAATTCAGCAATATTAAGCAAACAAATAAAACACAAACCTCGATTCTAAGTATGAGACTAAAGCATAATTTGTCTATTGTCAAATTTTTCTTTTATTATATTGCATTATATGATAAAATTTGCTTAATAATTAAACCATGAAACACAAGAATACTACATTACGCAATATAGCAGATACAGTAGGCTGTTCCGTTGCAACGGTCTCTATGATTCTCGCGGGAAAACAAATGTCCCGTTTTTCTCAAGAAACAATTCGGGCTGTCTATGCAACAACGAAGACGCTCGGATACGAAAAAAACTCCGGGCATACGAACCAAGGCGTCGTAGTGATCGTCTGCCCTTCGGTTATCAATCCATACTATGCCACATTACTCCAGGGGATGGAGGCAGATGCCGAAGCAAACGGATATACTACTGTCATTTACACCACTTACTGGTCAACGGAAAGAGAACGAAAACTCCTTTCCTCAAGCATGAACCCGATTATCAGAGGTATCATTTTCGCCATGGCCCCCCAACAACCGGAACTCGTCAGGGAAATCGCCAAGAAGATCCCCGTGGTGGCCGTTTGCGACAAGCAAAGCCATTATGGTCTGGACGCGGTAGAAGTAGACAATTTTGACGCAGGCTATCAGATCGGATCATATCTCATTTCTCTCGGGCACCGACACGTTTGCTATCTCTCCACATCTCTGAATACCCAACATAGCTCCCGCGTATTGCGATATCATGGATTGCTGGAAAGCTTCAAAACGCTCCAGCCAACGGGAACTGTCTCGCTGCTTACCCACGAGGTGGAATCAGCCAATGAACTGGCCACCGTCGAAATCGAATATCAAGTGGGGAGAAGCCTTGCGAAACGATGCCTCGCTACATACCCGGATATAACTGCAATGATCGCCATCAACGACATGATCGCCTATGGCATCATCGACGAAACGATTTCGGAAGGGTTCAGAATCCCCCAAGACTATAGCGTCTGCGGATTCGACAATATCTATCCTTCCCAATTTCATGGCGTCTCCCTCACCACGATCGACCACCATATCAACCGGCGAGGACGCAGCGCCTTCTCCCTGATGCGAGCGAAACTAGAGCACAAACAGGAAGCATCCTCCGTAACGCATGTGGAATTCACCAACGTATTGGTGATACGCTCTACGACGAATTCGCCTAGGATGTGAGATAGGAACGGAATACCGGTTGAAAAAGATAAGAAGAGATGAACAATGCAACGGCGATCCACAACGGCGAGAGATAGGGAAAACGAAAGGAAATCCATCCGAACACGCCATAAACGACGAAGACAAGAAGCGTAACCATGATATGTTGCATCCCCATCACTACCGCATCTCTGAGAATCTTCGGTACCGAAAGCTTGAAACATGCGAGAAGGGGAAATGCATAGCAGAACAATACTACAAACAGAAAACAAAGGCAGGTAACCAGCGCAAAAATCAAAATCTGGAAGACAGATGGCCATGCAAAACGGAACAACGCGTAATAATCGAGAAAAAAGAATGCGCATCCCGCCAGAAACAGCAACCAGAGGATTGTAGCCTGCCGGAAATTCGTCTTGAATGCTCGGAAAAACGAACGGAACGGATATCCTTCCGTGTCATCTACTTGTTTCAACGTGAACGAGAACAGTGCGACCGTTGACGCACCAATCGTCACGAACGGCAAAGAACACAACAACCAACACAATGAGAGGAAAAACAAATTAGTGAGTTTTTCCATAAGCAACCAGAATTTGTTCTGGGGATCAAACAAGCCCTTCCACATTGGCACTTTTCCTCCTTGTAACTATATTATAAAGGACAAACATCCTATGAAAACACCCCACCTCCCATGGAAATGGATCATCCCTATCGTTCTTGTCTCCATCATCATCGCTGACGCATTCGTCCAGAAACATATGGATATCGTCCTGCAAGGTTTTTTCTGTAACGACGAGAACAACTATTTTCCCGCAAGTAATATGGAAAAAGCGTACGAAGCATATCTTGGTCTGGGCAAATGGCAACGGGTTCATTTTGAAGACGACTTGTTCGTGGAAATCGGGTCAAAAAAAGATTACACGACGGCCAGCGCCAGCAAAATCGTTGCATATGCCGCGGCAAAGGAACTTGATTTTCTTGTCGTCCCGGAACATCTTATCTCTCATTATGCCAATGCATTCACACTGGTGGACCTATCGACGCTTACAAGTCAAAAACTCTCTCTTTTCCTTTCCGGGACGGACAGGAAGCCACGGTGTCTGCTTGATTTGGGAGAAAGCAGATACTTGAAGGGGAAAACCACTACTGAGTCATATTTTCTGATGGTTCCGGAAACTTCTCGCCGC
The DNA here is from genome assembly GCA_023230285.1 of Bacteroidales bacterium. Lineage (GTDB taxonomy): Bacteria > Bacteroidota > Bacteroidia > Bacteroidales > BM520 > RGIG7150. The sequence goes on from JALNXP010000104.1 coordinate 8,162, forward strand.
AAAGAAGCGGTCAGACAGTTTCTCACCTATGCGTTCAGCGAAGATATGAAGCGATCTCTCCCAAATCGGTGAAAATCCCATCGGGTTTGGTTCGGGAGGCACGCACCGTCCCCATGTCAGATTCACCGGAGAGT
>JALNXP010000105.1 GCA_023230285.1 Bacteroidales bacterium
GTCTTTTTTGTACTTCTCCGGATATTTGAAAGCAGAACATGACCACAGAAATGAAGAATGTTTTGACATCTATAAACTGACTATTCCGAATGTGGAAGTCAGAATGGCTTATGTTAATATGGTTCAAACATGGTTCAGCATGGCACCGGTTACCAACGACCGTCAGCGGCTGATGCTTGATTCTTTGAGAAAGAAAGATTTTTATATGTTCGGAAAGGTTTTTCAGGAGTTTATCATAGAGACACTCTTTTTCTTCGATACATTAGGAAAGTACTGTGAAGCTACCTATCAGGCTTTTTTGCTCGGCTTGTTGGTGAACATGATTGATTATATTGTGACCAGCAACACCGAAGCCGGTTACGGAAGATACGACATCATGCTTTCTCCGCGCGACAAAACAAAGCCCGGATTTATCTTCGAGCTGAAAACTTTGCGCGATACCAATGACCCGGCTGACAAAGTCGTTGCCGATGCTATCAAACAAGCTGAAGATAAGGAATATATGACAAGTTTAAGGCAGCAAGGTGTTAAAGACATCACCATCATCGGCGTAGCTTTTGACGGCAAAAAAGTGACAATGGATGAGAAAGAGATTGTCTATTAGCGAAGTCTTTTATTTAAAAGGCGAATCCGGTTCTTTTTTCATGAGTTTACAAGATATATTATCCGTGAATCGTGGTGCAAATTTTCTGACAAACACGGTAGCGACACCTAATGTAGTCATTATCAAATATCTGTTTCTGTGCTTTATATTTCTGTAAACAGCTTTGGCTACGGCATCAGGTGTAACCATTTTGTCTTCGTCTCGCGGCGTAATTCCTTGTTGTTGTCCATCTGCGAGCAAAGCCTTTTCTCTGATGCTTGTGGATATAAATCCGGGTGCTACAATCAATACATGTAACCCTTGTCTGCCGTATTCTGTTCTTAGCGTATCTAAAAAGCCCCTGATTGCAAATTTAGAAGCTGTATAGGCGGTGCGAGCCGGAAGCGGCTGGTACCCCGCAATGGAAATTAATCCGACTACCGAGCCTTGTGTCTGAAGTAAAAACGGTAAGGCAAATTTAGTGCAATTGATTGTCCCCCAGAAATTTACATTCATCACCCTGTGTAATACGGATAAGTCACATTCTTTAAACATCGCTCGCATGGAAATCCCTGCATTGTTTATTAAAACATCAATTCTGCCATATTTTTCTACAACTTTGTTTACCATGTTTTCACATGATTTTTCATCGGTAACATCAGTTGTGACAGCAAAAACATCACAACCCTTTGATTTTAATTCTGTTTCTATCTCTGCCAAAATCTCAGTGCGTCTTGCTGCAAGTACAACCTTAGAGCCTTGTAACGCAAAATATTTAGCAATTGCAAGACCTATTCCTGATGAAGCCCCCGTTACTATTACTACTTTACCTTTCATACGTCTTATTGATTTTAAAAGCCATTAAATGTTTAAAAATTATTGTATGGTTTAATAAATATGTTATAATCAGAGAATTAGCTTATGATTCTAATGCAATTTATATTTCCTGATTTTCAGTACGCTGAATTATCTCTTCTTGATAATCAGTGTTCATGTCGTTAAAATAATCGCTATAACCTGCCATTCTGACCATTAAATCATTATAATCTTCAGGATGACGTTGTGCGGCTCTAAGTGTTTCATTATCAACAATGTTAAATTGAATATGATGACCACCGAGAGCAAAATAGGTCTTTATTAGATTTCCAAATTTTTCTATATCTACATCTCGTTGTAGCAAATTAGGCAAAAATCTTTGGTTTAAAAGTGTTCCACCGGATTTCACTTGGTCTAATTTACTGAGCGATTTAATAGCAGAGACAGAGCCGTTAGTATCAGCACCCTGCGAAGGTGAAGTGCCATCGGAGATAGGTTTCTCCGCTAATCTGCCGTTGGGTGTCGCACCAAGTACCTTGCCAAAATAAATGTGACAAGTTGTGGATAACATGTTCATGTGATATACACCACCTTTAGTGTTGGGCTGCCCTTCAATGGCATTATATAAATCATCATATACCCTTACAGCTATGCTGTCGGCATAATCATTGTCATTGCCAAAAAACGGAGTGTGATTTATTATGAATTGTCGCAGAACTTCGTCGTAGCTAAAGTTAGAGCCTAAGGCTTTTAATAAAGTGTTTATAGACAAGGTCTTATCTTCAAAAACATGTTTTTTTAGAGTAGATAGACTGTCGGTTACTGTGCCTAAGCCTGTGCATTGTATGTAATTTGTGTTGTAACGCGGACCGCCATTATAGTAATCTTTGCATTTTTTGATGCAGTCGTCAATGAACAGCGATAAAAATGTTGCCGGTGCATATTTAGCGAACATCCTGTCTATGTAATTGCTGACTAAAACTTTCTGCTCTACGGCATAATTTAATTGTTTTAGAAAAGCCTTGTAAAGGTCTTCAAAGCAAGAAAATGCTTCTGCTTCTCCTGTTTTAATGCTGATTTGTTTTTTTATAACAGGGTCAAAGCCGTTGTTCAAAGTGAGTTCGAGTATTTTAGGTACGTTGAGGTAACCTGTCAGCACATAAGCTTCTTTGCCGAAAGCACCGACTTCGATACAGCCGCTGCAGCCGCCTTCGCGTGCATCAGTTAAAGACTTGCCTTGTCGTAGCAATTCCTGAACATAAACATCAGGGTTGAAGACAGAAGGATAACCATAGCCTTTTTTAATGACAGAACAGCCTTTTTTCAAAAATCTGTCAGGTGTTACCGAAGCAATATGTATAGAGCATCCGGGTTGTAGAATGTGCAGCTCTTCTAAAACTTCAAGCATGATGTATGATAAGTCGTTGACAGCATTAGCGCCGTTCGACCTTAAACCGCCGAGGTTTATGTTGGTGAAGTCGTTATAGGTACCACTTTCTTTTGCTGTAATCCCGACTTTAGGTGGTGCAGGATGATTGTTGACTTTTATCCAGAAACAGGCTATCAACTCTTTGGCTTGCTCGCGAGTTAAAGTGCCATCAGCAATTTCTTTTTCATAAAAAGGTGCAAGATGCTGGTCAAAGTGTCCGGGGTTCATGGCATCCCAACCGTTTAATTCTGTAATTGTGCCAAGATGTACAAACCAATACATCTGAATAGCTTCATGAAAATTTCGGGGCGCATGAGCCGGAATATTACGACAGACTTCGGCTATCTTCAGTAACTCTTTTGTCCTTTGCGGGTTAACTTCGGTTTTAGCCATTTTTTCTGCTAAATCCGCATGACGATTAGCAAAGACTATGGCTGCATCACAAGAAATTGACATCGCCTCTAACTCTTCTTGTTTGTCAGTGGCTTCAGGGTCGTTAATAAAATCCAACTTATCTAACTGCTCCCGAATTTGCTGTTTAAGGTCGAGCATACCATAACGATACACTTTAGCATCAAGAGCTGTGTGCCCGGGAGCGCGCTGTTCCATAAATTCTGTGTATACCCCGCTTTCATACAAAAGCCTCCACGTCTCCGGCACATGATTGAAAATTCTTTCCCGCTGTGTACGCCCTTCCCAATATGGTATCACCTCACGCTTGTAAGTGTCTATATCTTCCTGCTTTACTGTATATCTCTGAAGCTCACGAGTGTTTAATACCTTAAAATCTTCTATAGAGTGACACGTAAGCTCCGGAAATGTAGGGACAGCTTTCGGACTTGGTCCTCTTTCTCCAACAATTAGCTCATCTTCACCTATATATATGGTCTTCTTTTTACATATCTCTAAAAAGTTGAGAGCCCTTAATAACGGTATGGGATATCTTCCATAGTTGCTTTTATAAAAATCGGTTTCAATCAATGCCCTTTCTATGGAAATTGATGGCTGCGTTGAAACTGAAAGTTGTCGCAATTTTGTAATCCTTTGATTAATAAATTGTTGCGTTGTGACGGCTTCACTTGAATTGCTCATATCAATAGTTTATTGAATAATGTACAAAGGTAAATTGTTTTTTTGATTAATCAAGTTAACTTTGGAGTAAAAGAAAAATCTTTGACTATTCATCAATTTATAAAGATTTTTCCTTAATTTTGTCGATTATTTGTCAAAATATGAAGCAGAAAGAATCTACTATAGTTGAAACCCCTTTAATGAAGCAGTATTATGCTGTAAAGTCTCGTTATCCTGATGCTTTGCTGCTGTTTCGTGTGGGTGATTTTTATGAAACCTTTAGCGATGATGCAATAACAACTTCGGAAATTCTCGGAATAGTTCTAACCAAAAGAGCTAACGGCTCCGCCTCTTCTGTGGAATTGGCAGGATTTCCGCATCATGCGTTAGATATTTATCTTCCTAAATTAGTTAAAGCCGGTTATAGAGTGGCTGTTTGTGACCAACTTGAAGACCCTAAACTGACAAATAAGTTGGTTAAACGAGGCGTTACAGAACTTGTAACCCCCGGCGTGTCTTACAACGATAAAACATTTAGCCAAAAAGATAATAATTTCTTGGCTTGTGTACATTTTGCAAAAAAAGATAACGGTATCGCTTTACTCGATATTTCAACCGGCGAATTTTATGTGACTCAAGGAGATGATGAATATATAGATAAAGTTTTACAGAATTTTAATCCTAAAGAAGTTGTCGTACAAAAAAAATATAAAGAATATTTTAATGAAAACTTCGGCAGCAGCGCAAAGTATTATATCTCAACTTTTGAAGATTGGGTGTTTACTAAAGATTTTGGCTACGAATCTCTTATAAAACATTTTCAAACTTCTTCACTTAAAGGCTTTGGCATTGAAGAAATGGACGAAGCTATAATAGCTGCCGGCGGTATATTGCATTATCTATCAGAAACTTGTCATGATAAAATAGACCATATCTCGACAATTTCACGCCTTGAAAAAGATAGTTATATGTGGTTAGATAGGTTTACTGTAAGAAACCTTGAATTGCTCTCAGGCTCTAACGAAAATTCAAAGTCTTTGCTATGTGTTATCGATAAAACTGTGTCTGCTCCGGGTAGCCGACTGCTCAGAAAATGGATAGTTATGCCGCTGAAAGATGTCGATAAAATTAATAAACGTCTTGACATCGTCGACTATATGACAAAAAATGCCACTTTTGTCGACAGCTTGCGCATTAAGCTGAAAATTGTCGGCGATTTAGAACGTATAGTCGGAAAAATTGCTAACGGCAGAATTAATCCCCGCGAATTGATATACCTGAAAAATGCTCTGAAAGCAGCTGTTGAGATAAAAAATTTATGTTTGAATACTAATTCAGAACATATTAAAAATTATGGCGAAAAAATTGAAATATGCCAAAACATTATCAATATTATTGATGAAAGAATAAAAGATGACCCACCAACTTTAGTACAGAAGTGTGGCGTTATAAAAGACGGCTTTAATAAAGAATTAGATGAACTCAGGCATTTAGCATATTCGGGAAAGGATTATCTGCTTGAAATTCAAAAAAGAGAAATAGAAAGAACCGGTATCCCATCTTTGAAAATAAGTTTTAATAATGTCTTTGGATATTATATCGAAGTTACCAATACACATAAAGATAAAGTTCCTGCCGATTGGAATCGTAAGCAAACACTTGTTAATTCGGAACGTTATATTACTCAGGAACTTAAAGACCTCGAGTCTAAAATTCTGTCTGCCGAAGGACAAATTCTTACCTTAGAACAAAAATTGTACGAAGATTTAGTGTTGACTCTGCTCCCGTCAATTAAAAATATACAGAAAAATGCTAATATCGCCGCAGTATTAGATTGCTTGTCGACTTTTAGCGTGATAGCTGTCGAAAATGGTTACACCAAGCCGATTGTAGATAATTCTTTTGCGATAAATATTTTGAGTGGCAGACATCCTGTTATTGAACAGCAATTACCGCCCGGCGAGAGTTATATCAGTAACGATATTTATTTAGATAATAGTACTCAACAAATTATGATGATAACCGGTCCAAATATGTCCGGTAAATCTGCTTTGTTGCGTCAAACAGCTATTATTGTAATAATGGCGCAAATTGGCTCATTCGTTCCAGCAAAAAATGCAACAATAGGTATTATCGATAAGGTCTTTACCCGCGTTGGTGCTTCCGATAATATAACTTCCGGCGAGTCGACTTTTATGGTCGAAATGAACGAAACAGCAAGCATACTCAATAATATTTCTAACCGCAGCTTAATACTGCTTGATGAAATAGGCAGAGGAACAAGTACTTACGATGGAGTTTCTATCGCTTGGGCTATCGCCGAGTACCTGCACGATAACCCGAATTATCGCCCTAAAGTGTTGTTCGCTACTCATTATCACGAACTTAATGAAATGGCTAACAGCAAACAACGTGTCAAAAATTATCATGTTACTGTCAGAGAAGCAAATAATAAGGTCATCTTTTTAAGAAAGTTAGCTAAAGGAGGTACAGAACACAGCTTCGGTATACATGTTGCTAAAATGGCAGGTATGCCAAACCAAGTGATAAGACGCGCTAATGATATCCTAAAACAGCTCGAAAACGGTCAACGTAAAGAACTGTCTGATAAAGACGGCAAAAAAAATATGCCGACTGTAGACCCACTCCAAATAAGCCTTATACAAATGGAAGACCCATTGCTGATACAAATTAGAGACGACATCTTAAATACTGATATTAACACACTTACACCAATAGAGGCGTTGATGAAATTAAATGAAATAAAAAAATTAATAATTAAATTATAGAAAAATGAAAAAAAACGCATTAATCCTTTTTCTTTTGGTGTTCTCTTTGTCTGCTTTTTCGCAATCGTATGATAAGTTGATTGCAAAAGCCGGTGATAATGAGAATTTTCCAAAAGCAGATTACGTCACCGTATTCGACAGTACCAACGTTTTTATGGAAGAATCCGGTCTTAGCTATGTTAATATGCACCAATTGACAAAAATTTTAAATTATAAAGGTGCAAAATATTTCAATGTTATCAAAATCGATTATGATCCTTTATCTGCTTATGTCGAAATTAACGAAGTTAAAGTCTACAGAAAAGATGGAACAGTAGATGTTGTCGATAATCCTGTTTTGGATTATGCAGCTCCGGCACGCATGATTTATTGGGGAGCAAGACAAAAGATGGTGGAAATAGGACACCTTGAACCGGGCGATGCTGTCGAGGTCAAATTTTTTAGAAAAGGCTTTACTTATGCTTTGCTGCAAGATGATGACTCTAAGTATATCCCGCCAATGAAAGGTCATTATTATGATATAGTCCCGTTTTGGAGTACACAGCCAATGGTCGAAAAGGTTTATTCTGTTAATGTTCTTAAAAACAAATATTTACAATATAAAGTTTATAATGGGGAAGTTAATAGCTATGTTGTGTCAGATGCCGATAATGCTGACAGAATGGTTTATACTTTTAGCAAGAAAGATATCAGACCTTTGGCAAAACCAAGCTATACTTTATCAAGTAACGACATTGAACCTAAGCTGTTGCTGTCGACAAGCCCTGATTGGTACGCAAAATCACATTGGTTCTACGGTGTCAACGAAGATTATGGTAGCTTTAATTCTACTCCCGAATTGCAGAAAAAAGTTAATCAGCTGCTTGCTCCGGCAAAATCAGAATTGGATTCTATCAGCATTCTGACACATTGGGTTGCCGATAATATGCGCTATTCCGGCATCTCGATGGGCGAAGGCGAAGGCTTCACACTTCATAATGCACAGATGAATTTTACAGACCGTTGTGGTGTCTGCAAAGACAAAGCGAGCTTGCTTATTGCCATGCTCCGTGCAGCCGGCTTCGAGTCGTATGCCGCTATGACAATGGCTGGCGAGCGTATCGACAGAATACCTGCCGACCAATTTAATCACAGCGTTACAGTAGTAAAACGCCGTAACGGAGAGTATCAGCTGTTAGACCCGACTTGGGTGCCTAATGTTCGCGAACTCTGGTCAAGTGCCGAACAACAACAAAATTATCTGATGGGTCTGCCGCAAGGTGCCGACCTTATGGAAACACCAATATCCACTCCCGAAAATCATTATGTTAGAATGACGGCAACATCAGAAATATCCTCAAACGGAACTCTAACTTGTAAACTTACTGTAACCGCTGAAGGTCAATCAGATGCAACTATCAGAAGAGTCTTCACAAGTAGCAGATACAGCGAATGGGAAAATAATTTGGAAAGCGAAATTATCAGAATTGACCCACGCGCTAAAATTACTTCCGTAAAATATACCGACAGCGAAAAATATCTCGAACAGCCTTTCTCGGTGATA
>JALNXP010000106.1 GCA_023230285.1 Bacteroidales bacterium
GCAAAGAATAAATTCTCAACTCTTTATTGTATTTTCGCAATGCTACTTGAATCTGCTATAAATCCGATAGTTATAAAAATAATGAAAATTAAGTGATAAAATCAGGAATTTAGATTATCTTTGCAAATTGAAAATTAAAGAAAATTTAAAATAAATTTTATTATGGGAAAAGGTGATCAAAAAACCAAACGTGGCAAAATAATAGCCGGTTCTTATGGCAATAAACGTGCACATAAAGAACCAAAACAAGTTGCTGAAAAACAACAAGTAGCAGAATAAGTTTGGTTATAAGTGCGATTTAAAGTACGGATGATTTTTTATTCATCCGTATTTTTTTTGTGGTTAACTATCAGCTCTTTATATTTATTTCCCCTGTCTTCAAAGTTTTTAAACATGTCGTAACTTGAAGCTGCCGGTGATAAAAGACATACTTTACCTTTGGTAGTGTTTCCAAAAGCATAATTTACTACATCTATCATTTTGTCTGCGTGGTAAATTGATTTGTCACAACCTTTCTCTTCTAATATTTCCCCTATTCTTTCACCGGCTTGCCCTATTAATATAATGTTGTTTAATTCGCTGTGTATTAAATACTTACATAGTCTGTTGTAGTTGATACCTCTGTCGAAACCTCCTAAAATTATACTATCTATATTACCAATGGCTTCAATAGCCGCTATTGCCGCTTCCGGTATTGTAGAAATGGAATCGTTGTAAAAGATTATGTCTTCAAATATGCCTACATACTCTAATCGGTGAGGTAGGGGAGCAAAATTTAAGATACTGTTGCTGATGATGTCATTCGCAATATTATATAATTTGGCGACTTCAATGGCGGCTGCTATGTTTTTTAAATTATGTTTGCCTTGCAGGTTGCCGCCGATAGCGTTAGGATTCTTGCCATAGTCGATAATTTTATTATGATAATCGGATAATTTGCTTGCAATGTCAGGAATTGTGAGGTCTGTTATAAGTATGTCTCCGGATTGTTGTTTAAGAAAAATGTTGCATTTTGCATCGTAGTATTTGTTGAAAGTACCAAAATAATCAAGATGTTCTTCATAAATATTTAAGAAAACCGCTATGTGCGGAGCTTTATGCAGGTGCTGTAATTGATGCGCAGAAAGTTCCATCACTATTATACTGTCTTTGCTGATTTTATCTAACTCGCAAAATGCCGGAATGCCAATGTTACCGACTAAAACGGCTTTTTGCCCGCTTTGCTTTAAAAGATGATATATTAAACTCGATGTTGTGCTTTTACCCTTAGTTCCTGTGATGCCAATCGTCTGATTATTATAGCATTGCAAAAACAAGTCGGTCTGAGAAGTTACTTTGGTTTTGTCTACGTCTGCAAGTTTACTGTCCGAAATGCCGGGCGTTTTGATGATAATATCATATTTATCTAAACCTTTGCAATAATCTTCTCCGCTGATAGTGCGAAAATTTTGCTTGATCTCCGCCGGTATTGAATCAGGATTTGCATCAGCAATAGTAATATGCTCTGCCGGAATATACTTTTCAAGTTCTTTCAGGGTGGCGTGTCCTTCCCGCCCATAACCTAAAATCAAAATGTCTTTGCCGGATAATCTTTGCTCTATAACGTCTTTCATTGCTCTACTTGTTTAATGATATGCTGCTAAAATTGATTTTCTGAAATATAGTGGTGAAGCCTGCTTAAATCTTTGGGAATGAAGTTGTTACTATTATCTTGTAGTGTAATCTTGTCAAAATTTGATAAATCTTCACTGATGTCTGTTTTTTTGACATATTCTTTCAAAATTCCTGTAGCTTCGTGCTTTGATAAGTATTTCGCTATTGCAGCCCGAGTTTCATCGATAGTTCCAATGCACTCGAAAGGTTTTGTCTTCGATAATCCTGTCAACTGATACAGAGTGTCTTGCAATTTAAAATTATCGAATAAATCTGTACCGAATATAGATATTAACTCCTCTGTTTCCAGAAACGGCGACAATATAATGTACACAAACAAGCATTTCGGACAATTGCAACACCATCGCCACGGCTTCGTTTTACTCCCGACATTGCAACTCTTAAATGTTTTATGATATTGTTTCAGATTAGAGAACTTTTGCGATATTCTTAATTCAGATATATTACGTAAGTAACTGAAATAGTTGTATTTAGATGATATAAATCTTGAATAATATTTTCTAAATGCCGCCTCGAAAATTATAGTTTTTGAATATTGATGATTGATGATGTCGCAATTGTCGACTTTTACAGTTGCTTCATTAGCACTCGCTTCGTTGGAAAGTGCTATCAAACTTGTATTTGTCAGTTCGGCTCCTATCAGTGTGGAAAATGCAATAACGGCTGAAAAAGGCGTATGTCCGTTAAGACATCCTGCTGCGTTTAATTCGAGTAACTGCTTGGCAATTTTTCTGTTAATGATTATGGCATCGTCTTTTGTGTAGCCGGCAATGTTGATGCACGCTTCTGTAACATCATTTATGTTGATGATGAATGGAATAACCTGATGTCCGCTTTTTAATTCTTCTATCGTGACAACCGAATCTTTGCCGCCGCCAATAGGAATGATTATCCTGTTACTGTCCGGCTTTTGCTCGTCTTTTTCTTCCGATATAACTTCTTTTGTCGCTTCAGACTTTATATCAACAAAATCATCAATAGTCGTTTTTATCTTATTTATGTATCGAAATTCTCCTAATCCGTAGAAAAATAAATTTTTCCACCAATTTTTCTGTTCGTCTGTAAGATGTCCACATTTGACAATAAAATTTTTACAACATTTTGATTTCCAATAGCTAATGGCTTCTACCAAGCCAAGATTGAAAATCAATTTATCTAATAATTGATGATTGTAATTTTGATTGAAAAATACTTTCGGAAGATGAAAAACCAACTTTGGATTGAAATTAAATACCTCATTAACAACAAGTTGAAAGTTGTATTCAATTGTTAATGTATATTCTGAAATAGAGTAGTTGTATTTTTGAAATATAAATCTGTCGTCTGTCATTTATATAAAATAAGAAACAAGGGCAAAGATAAGCGAAATTTTCTGTATAATGTTTGAAAAACTTAATGTATCTTTGCGAAGATTATCTAAATAAAATAAGACTATGTTTCAAAAAAGATTTATCGGCGATTATCCTAAAGTAGGTATTCGTCCTATTATAGATGCCCGTCAGGGTGGTGTCAGAGAATCATTGGAAATTCAAACTATGGATATGGCAAAGAATGTTGCTGCGTTGATTTCGTCGGAGTTGCGTTATTCAAACGGTGCGCCGGTAGAGTGTGTCATTGCAGATTCTACTATTGGCAGAGTTCCGGAAACAGCAGCCTGTGCGGAGAAATTCAGTAAGGAAGGTGTCGGTGTTGTCATATCTGTAACTCCGTGCTGGTGTTATGGCAGTGAAACTATTGATTATGATTCCCGTGTGCCTCAAGCTATCTGGGGCTTCAACGGCACTGAACGTCCGGGTGCTGTTTACCTCGCTGCCGCTCTCGCCGGTCACTCCCAAAAAGGTATGCCCGCTTTTGGCATCTATGGAAAAGATGTGCAAGATATGTCGGATAAGTCTATCCCTGATGATGTTAAAGAAAAATTGCTGCGCTTCGCCCGCGCCGGCATAGCCGTGGCTACCATGAAAGGCAAAAGTTACCTTTCTATTGGCTCTGTCGCTATGGGCATCGCCGGAAGTATTGTCGATACCGACTTCTTCCAAACTTATCTCGGCATGAGAAATGAATCGGTAGATGAAACCGAAATCATACGCCGCATAGAAGAAGGTATCTACGATAAAGAAGAATTTAAAAAGGCTTTTGCTTGGATAGAGAAAAATTGTAAGGCTAATGAAGGAAAAGATATTTCTAACCGTCCGGACAAACAAAAAACAAGAGCCGAATTGGATAAAGATTGGGAGATGATTGTCAAAATGTTGATGATATTCAGAGATTTGATGACAGGCAATCCTAAATTGAAAGAAATGGGTTTTCTTGAAGAGGCTTTGGGACATAATGCTATTGTTGGCGGCTTCCAAGGACAACGCCAATGGACAGATCATTTTCCTAATGCAGACCTGCCGGAGGCTTTTATGAATACCTCTTTCGACTGGAACGGTGCATGCGAGCCTTTCGTTTTTGCAACCGAAAACGACTCTCTTAATGCTGTGGCTATGCTATTTGGTAAATTGCTGTCAAACAGAGCGCAGATATTTGCCGATGTGCGAACTTATTGGAGTCCCGAAGCCGTTTATCGTGTTACCGGTCACAAACTTACCGGCTTGGCTGCAAACGGCATCATACACCTTATCAACTCCGGTTCTGCTACTTTAGATGGTACCGGCTGTCAACGCGACAAAGATGGAAAGCCTGTTATGAAACATTTCTGGGATGTCACCGATGAAGATATTGATGCTTGTCTGAAAAATACAACGTGGTACCCTGCAAACAGAGATTATTTCAGAGGTGGCGGCTTCTCTTCAAACTTTATATCTAAAGGCGGAATGCCTGCAACTATGATGAGAGTTAACTTGGTCAAAGGTCTCGGTCCGGTGCTGCAACTTGCTGAAGGTTACACGGTAGACATCGATCCCGAAGTACATAAAATACTGAACGACAGAACAGACCCTGCATGGCCAACAACGTGGTTTGTACCCCGCACCAACGGCTCTGGTCCGTTCAAAGACGTTTACTCCGTGATGAACTGTTGGGGTGCCAACCACGGTGCCATCAGCTACGGTCATATCGGTGCAGATTTGATAACTCTTGCCTCTATGTTCAGAATTCCGGTGTGTATGCACAATGTCGACTTAGACGACATATTCAGACCGAGCGCATGGAACGCCTTCGGCATGAACAAGGAAACTGCTGATTATGCAGCTTGCAAAAATTATGGACCTATATATAAATAATTTATCATGTACCATATATATAATTATGACGATACCGATAAAATGAGCGACCTGATAGGCGATAACTATCAAATGTTATTCGTTATCAGCCGCTTCGGTATTCCTCTCGGCTTCGGCGATAAATCTATTGGCGAAGTTTGTAAGGAGAATAACGTTGACACAAAAGCATTCCTCGCTATTGTGAACCTTATCGCTAACGATGATAGAGCCGATTATCAGACTGATGTTTCTCTGTCTGCTAAGTCTATTGTGGAGTATCTGCATAATTCTCATGGCTATTTCCTAGACTATAAATTGCCCAAAATACGCGAAGAACTTATGTCCGCCGTGGATTATGGACATAGTAACGTGGCTGTCGCTATTATTAACTACTTTGACCAATATGCCGCCGAAGTTCGTAAACACATGCAGTACGAAGAAGATGTTGTCTTCCCTTATGTTATGTCTTTGATTACTGATTATAAAAATAAAACTTCTTACGCTATTGACGTGTTCTCGAAACAACACGACCAAGTGGAAGCTAAATTGTCTGAACTTAAAGATATTTTGATAAAATATTATCCGTCAAGCAGTAATATAGAAATAAGTAATGTGCTGTTCGATATTTTTACTTGCGCTCAAGACCTCGCTTCTCATAATGAAATAGAAGATTATATCTTGGTCCCTGTCATAAGAAATATAGAATTGACAAAGAAACTTGATGATGAGAAATAAATTAACAATAGCTATTGCAGACCACTCTTTGATAGTACGAAGCGGATTGCTGTCTGTACTACGACATTTGGGCGGTATCAATATTGATGCCTATGAAATTACTGATGCACCTCAATTGAAAGTGAAACTTATTAAATTGAAACCGGACGTGCTGATAATCAATCCGCTAATGTTGGGAACAATGACAGCACATCAACTTAAAACCGAAACAAATTGCGATAAGATGAGGTGTGTCGCTCTTGTTACTTCTTTACTCGATACTTCTTTACTTACCGATTTTATGGACGAAATTTCTATCTATAATTCACCGGAACAAATTAAAAATAAACTGATTAAACTTGGCGAATTTGAAACAGAAGTTAAACACGACATCTCATCTCGCGAAAAAGAAGTTATAGTCTGTGTAGTTAAAGGTATGACTAATAAACAAATAGCGGAAAATCTTAACTTGTCTGTTCATACTGTTGTAACACATAGAAAAAATATTGCAGCCAAATTAAATATACATAGTGCCTCAGGATTGACTATCTATGCCATAGTTAATAATATGGTCGACCTGCAAGATGTTAAAAATATTATTTATTCGGAAGAATGATTTGATGACTATATATTGTTTTTATGCCACAAAATTTCAAGATAATTAAGGCTTCTGCCGGCTCAGGTAAAACTTATCAACTCGTTAAAGAGTATCTTATGCTGATTTTATCTCATGCAGATAAATTTAGACATATCCTCGCAATAACTTTTACCAATAAAGCTGCCGCCGAAATGAAAGAGAGAGTTTTGAAATCGCTAACCTTAATCGCAAATAGTGATGATACATCAAATCAACAAAATCCGCTGCTGCTCGATTTGCAACAATCTTTGCTTAATGTTAATGTGACGGCTAATGCCCCAAAAGCTATCCTGTCTATCTTGCACGACTACTCTGATTTCGCTGTCTCTACTATCGACAGTTTCTCGCACCGACTGATACGCTCTTTCGCCTATGATATGAAACTTGCATCCGACTTTACTGTCGAACTCGACTTTGATACTGTTATCAAAGATGCTGTAGATAATCTTATCGCAAGAGTCGGAAATGATGTCGATATTACCGATTTTATGCTTAGCTATATACAAAATGAAACTGAAAATGAAACCGGTATGAGCTTCGAAAAGCCAATATTGGATGTCGGTAATATATTGAAAAATGAAAAAATCAGAACAGAAATAGCTGCTAAACAACTTAATAAGCTGACTATAAGCGACTTTGTCAATCTTATCGAAGATATAAAAAAAATTAAGGCAAAATATAAAAGCTCTATAGAAACAGTAGCTCATAATGCTGTTACACTTATTACTCAAAATGGTCTTGATGCCGGTAGTTTCAGTCAGGGATTAAAAGGTGTAGGCGGCTTCTTCTATAAAGTGTTAAAGTCTGATGTAGAGGATATTAAATTTGGTAAATATACCGTAGATGCTATGAATGGCACTGCCAATTGGTATTCTAAAAGTGCATCTCCATCTGTGAAAAACGCTATCGAAAATATCAAAGAGGATTTGCAAAAATACTATGAGGACATCTGCAAAAATTATAAGAATTTTATCAACCTGCAAGTTGTTGGCAAAAATATATATCCATTCGCTTTGCTTAACGAAATATCCAAAGAAATAGAACTTATTAAGGCTGATAGAAATATACTTCCGATAGCCGAATTTAACACTATGATTAGCAATATAGTAGCGAAGTCTGATGCTCCATTTATTTACGAAAAAATCGATGCCAAGTATGCTAATTATATGATAGATGAATTTCAGGATACATCTGTATTGCAGTGGCAAAATATTATTCCGCTGATAGACAATTCTTTGTCTCTCGGTAATGCTAATCTTATTGTCGGTGATGCTAAACAGGCTATCTACCGCTGGCGTAACGGCGAAGTGAAGCAGTTTGTTTCGCTGCCCAAAATATATGCAGGCATCGGTGACCCAAAAGTCATCGCTCAGCGTGAACAAAATTTTAATGACAATTATTGTCTTACACAGCTCGGTTATAATTACCGCTCTATGCCTCAGGTAGTTGACTTTAACAATAAACTTTATGATTATGTTTATAACTATTGTGGCGGACTTATTGCCGATAGTTGTAAAATTTATGAAGCAGCAAGCCAACAATGTAAAACTGAGGGCGAAGGCTTTGTAGAACTCGATTTCTATAATAAAAAAGAAGAAGTACAGACTTATACTGATTTTAATCTCAAAAGAACTCTTGAAGTTGTAAAGGAGTTGCACAATGAATATAATTACGACTATGCTGATATTGCAGTGCTTTGTAGAGCAAAAAGTAAAGCGCAGCTGATTGCCGATTATCTTGTGCAAAATGATATTCCCGTTACTTCGCCGGATTCTTTGATGCTCGTTTCTTCTAAAAAAGTTTTGTTTATCATCACTCTGATGAAAATTGTCACCGGTAAAAATAATGATATAGACTTCTTTTTTGCAGCATCTTTTGTGGCTGAATATTTTAATGACAATAATGAACATCTGCTTACCGTAAAAGGAGGACGTCCCGCCGATATTTTTGCCGG
>JALNXP010000107.1 GCA_023230285.1 Bacteroidales bacterium
ATAGTCGGCACATATAAAACATTATAGCTGTCAGCAATAAGTCCGCCAAAATAAGCCGGATTAGTGATATTAGGATCTTGAGTGTCGTCAATGATAGGGAAATTAACTCCTTCAACCCAGTTGCCCATTGAAGGACTTGCCCCTTGAAGTTGTTCAATTCCTGTAGCAGGATCAACTTCAATTTGAAATATCATCAATTCTTCAGTACCGTCAGGTCCGTAAAGTTCCCATGCTTCTTCGAGAATACCTGTGTTATGATAATCCCAACATGGTCCACACCATGTTGCAAAGAAATCAATGACGACAGTCTTACCTTCGTCAAGATAATCGTAGAGGTTATGCTCAACGCCGTTGATGTCTGTTGCGGTGAAGTTGGGAGCAATTTCGCCGTTCGATAATTGAGCTGTTAATGATAAATTAAATGCAAATAACATTGCAGTAAACAATAAGTAAATTTTTACGTTTTTCATAAGTAAATTTTTTAATTAAATTTTTGCAAAAGTATAATATTATTATGGCAATTAAATGTTTGAATGCATTTTTATGTAGCTAAAAAAAGGCTACATAAGTCAAAAATAATCATGTTTTGAATATAAAAACATATAGCTATATTAGCTGTAATACTCTTAATAAACAATAAATCAATATTTTACAAGAAATTCAGTTATTGTCGTCTTCGTTTTGGCTAATCCTAAAGTTTTTCGTAATCTTGCACGAGCAATTCTCGCACTGTTCGGGTTTATGTTACTTATAACTGCAATATCTTTTGTGCTTAAATTTAGTTTTAAATATGCACACAGGTGTAACTCGGTTTGCGTTAATTTTGGAAAATCAGATTGTAATCTTGCATAAAAGTTTGGGTGCGTTTTTACAAAATAATAATCAAAATCTTGAGGGGAGTCTTCTTGCATGGCTTGTTTCAAATCGTGAATAACCGGCTCTATGTTTTCTAATGGAAGCTCTTTGTTTGCGGTACTTTGATTTAAAGTTCTCAAACTATCACTCACCAATTTGTTTTTTTGAGTCTGTAATAAAAGCCGTGATGCAAGCTCTCGATTACGCCGGTCTAATTCGTTGGAAAGAAGTTGTTCCTTTATTTTTTTGTTTTTTAGAATTATATTTTTTCTGTTTAAAAGCAACAGAATTATAAGTATGATAAATACTAATAAAATTAAAGTAAAAAGAAAGAAAATACGCTGCCTGAATTGCTTTTTGCTTATGATAACTTGTTCTAATTTGTATTTGTTTTCTATCTCTTTGATGTTTTGCTGCTGATAACTTTGCTCAAGTCGGGCTATATCTTTTACCCTGCTTAATGAATCAAGTAGTACATTATATTTTTGAAAACATTCCACACTTTCTTTATACCTTGCTAAATCATATAATATCTGAGTCTTCTTTAATATGCCGTCTAATTCTGATTCAAGAAAATGGTATTTAGAAGCTAAATCAATTCCTTTATTTAAAAGTATTAATGCTGTATCATATTCTTTAATCATAGAATATGAATATCCGGCATCAATCAAAACTAATGTCAATATATCAATATTATCTTCACCTGATTTGCGCAAAATCTCGTTACTCTTTGTAAAACAACATAACGCATCGTTAAATAGATACATTTTATTATAAATGATACCTTCATATATAATTACTTTTGCATAATCATTAGTCGTAGTAGCATGTGCCTTTGCTGTGTTAAGGTACATTAAAGCACTGTCAAATTTATTTATATAAATATATACAGTGCCTATATTCAGGTAATTGACAAATTTGTCCATTATACTGAAAGTACTATCACTTACTATTGCTTTATCTATTGCTATCTCATCTTCATATCGTTTTCTCATACCATAGACTGTAGCCATATTACTTCTTAGAATAAGTTCTAATTTTTTATCTTTCAGCTCTTTGTTAAGTTCTAATCCATGCTGATAATGTTCAAAAGCTTCTGTAAGTAACATGCTTCTTGAATAACATACGCCTAATGAGTTTAATATTCTAATTTGCAGACGTTTATTCTTTGGCGATTCTGACAGTAAAAAAGCTGCATTTTTTGCTGAAAATAAACATTGAAAGGCTTGCTCATAATGATTATTGTCAATCATTAGTGTACCTATATAAAAATCAGATAAAACATTGGCATAAGAATCTTTTTTTGCTTTAGACAGCCTATTAATTTCATCAATGTATGGCTTAGCTTTCTGATACATTCTGTTGTCAAAATAATAATCAACAATAACGGCAAGGGAAACAATCTTGTCAGATTTATCCTGTAAAAGAAGAGCTAAACTATCCGGAAGAATAGTGTCGTCATAGTCCTGTGCTGTAACATCAAAACTAAAAATTATAATCAAAAGCAGACATAATAATCGTTTCATGTTGCAAAGATAAAAATGTATTTATAAAATTCAGAAATATTTTTTATTTTTGCAACACTAATTATTCCTTATGAAACGGATTTACCTTCTTATATTTTTTCTTGTACTTTTCAACCAACTTATAGCGCAGAATTCGGATTATTATTTGCCTGACAGTCTACATGTCATGCTTCAAAAAAGCAGCACTAATCAGAAAGAACGAATAATTGTATTAGAAAAAGCAATAGATTATTTGTTCGAAGAGTATGAATATGCGGCAGCACTGCCTTACGTAAATGAAATGAATGAACTCGCAACAAATCATAAAAATGTATATTATAAGGCTTTAGGTAATTATTATTTAGGTACAATATTACTTGACAAATATGAAATTACCGAATCTATTCAATGTCTTATAACTGCCAAAAATCTATTAGGATCTTTACCCGAAAATGCTGCAATACGACAACTTCTTTCACGCATATACTTGTCATCATCTGCCTGTTACCAGCGTTGTAACATGCTCTCTGAAGCATATAATCAAGTTCAAAATGGCTTGGAAGTATGCACAGAAACAGATTCTAAAACAATCTGGCTCAAATTGAACAATAATTTAGCTGTCATTTACAATGAAATGCACAAAAGGGAAGAAGCAATAGATATTTATAAGGATATTTTGTCGAAATTAAATGATTATTCGGATAAATCAAGTATTAAACAAAGAATGACATATACGGCAAATCTTAATATCGGACAATGTTATTTCTGGCTGAATGTTTTAGATTCTTCATTAATATATTTAGATTATGCTTACAATGAAGCCATAACCGATATTCAGAAAGCTAATGTTTTGGAGACAAGAGCTTCGCAGTACGCACATAATAACGACTATGTTTTAGCTGAAAAGAATTATAAAGAAGCACTTGATTTGATTAAATCGGAAAATAATTTTTATCTCTTGGCATCTGTTTTTTTAAGTATGGCAAATGTTTATTATCAAACTGAAAAGTATGATTCGGCATTGACTTATGTAAATCTTGGAATAGAAAATGCTCAAAAATGCAGCCGCTTAAGTATGGAGACCTCCGGGTTGTTTATGAAAGCACAAATATTGGATAAATTGCATCGCCTTCAGGAAAGTATTTCTTATTTATATGCTTATAAAATGATGATAGACAGCTTGTATGGCGTTCAGAATATTGAAAAATTATCTCAATTGATGTTACAAACAGAGGTAAAAGCCATGGAAAAAGAATATATGCAACAGCAAGATATTGCAAATCTTAAACAGTCGAGGGAGCGGCTACTGTATTATAGTGTCATCGTTGTTTTGATAGCTGTGGTTCTTGTTGTTGTATTATTATTAAACAGAAAACGCATCCTTTTGAGAAACAAACAAATAAAAGAAAAAATGCTGTCGGCAGAGCTAGAAGCGCGTAATAGAGAGTTGGCTTTTAATGTGATTGAGTTGATGAAGAAGAATGAAGTCTTTACCGAAATTATTACAAAATTGGTGATGATTAAAGAAAACGCAGTGAAGGACGACACTAAAAATTCTCTGTCAAAAGTTATTAAAGAAATCGAAAAAACTACTGAAGGCAAATTCTGGGAAGAATTTGAAATCAGATTTAAACAAGTCCATTCCGATTTTTATAATAATTTGATGAAAAAATTTCCGAATTTGACAACTAACGAAATTCGTTTATGCGCTTTTCTGAAATTGAATATGACAACTAAAGATATTTCGTCAATTACCGGACAAAGTACACTGTCTATTGAGCAAGCTCGTTATAGATTACGAAGAAAATTAGGTATCCAAAACGAGATGGCTGTAAAACTCACTAACTTTATTTCCAATATATAATTTTTTTGCCTGCGTAAGGTGCGTAAAATTACATTGTTTATCATAAATACAAGATATATAGACTTTTATAATTAAATGTCGATGTTTTGTAGTGGTTGTTTTATGCGGCTATTCAGTATTTGTAGGGGTAAAATATTTTGCAGCCTTACATTATTACTATACTTTTGTGCAAATAAAAATTGCATAAAAATAACGACATGGCAAAAAAAGAAAAAATTAAAAAAACTACTGATGAAGTTGACAAATATAAAGAAAAAGGAAAGTCAAGAAAACAAATGCTCGAAAAATTGGTAGAGCAAATATATGAACAACATCAGCCTGAAAATAAAGATATACCTAATTAACTACTTAATAAAATTTACAATTATGAAAAAAATCATGACAAAAAAATCGTGCGCAGTTGTGACGGCTCTGTGCTTATTTGTCGCTGCAACTGTAACAGCTACAGCCCAGATTACTTGCAGTGGTGTCCAAAATCTCGCCGGAACGATGAACACCGACGGCTCTGCAACCTTAACATGGAGTATGCCGGCTAATAATATTTATGAAGAAGGCTTTGAAGCCGGTATTCCAACCAATTGGACGAATGTTGATGCAGATGGTGATAATTATCTTTGGCAACAGGCAACTGTCGGAACACCACATTCCGGTAGCGGAATGGCAACCAGCCTTTCATATAATATGGGCGTTAATCTTACACCCGACAATTGGCTGATTTCCGAACCTATAACACTATCAGGTACACCTCTTCTGAATTATTGGGTTAATGCTCAGAACTCAAGCTATGCTGCCGAACATTATGGCGTATATATATCAACTACAGGCAACGAAATTTCCGATTTTACATTGCTTTTTGAAGAAACTATTTCAGCAAAAGGAAACGGCGGCGACAGAAGTACTACCGCACAAGGAGCGTGGTATCAACGCACTATAGATGTATCAACGTATAGCGGCGTTATTTATGTGGCTTGGCGACATTTTAATTGTACCGGACAGGAAGCATTGAACCTTGATGATGTTACTATTAACGGACAAATGCCTCTTCCCGACCTGACAAGCTATAATATCTTCCATAATGAGTCTTTGGTCGCAACGGTAGATGCCTCAGTATTTACTTGTAATGTTCCTGATGCCATAGCCGGACAAAACAGCTATTGTGTAACAGCTCAATACTCTGATTGCGTTTCATCGCAAAGTTGTATAAACCTGTTCTATGTTGACCCGGGTAGTTGCAGCTATTCTGTCATCATGCACAAAAATATGGCACCAACCGGTATTGGCGGTTGGGAAGGTGCGTCAATCCGCTTTTTCGGCGAAGATGGAAATATATTGGCAAACGTTACTTTGGAAGATGGTGCCGAAGGTGTTGAATATTTGGTACTGCCTCAAGACGAAGAAATTACCTGTATGTGGTTTCCGGGTGCTGACGATTATTGGATTAATTTTGAAATTGCTGACCCTGTTGGTAATATCTTCTTCGAAGGCTGGCCTTTCGGATTTGAAAACCCTTTGTTCCTGACATTCGTAAGTAGTTGCTCCTACGCCGTTCCTGAAATTCCACAAAACTTTGAGGTAAATGGAAATTCATCTTCTTTGGAAGCAACTCTGACATGGACTAATCCGTCAATTGACATTTCCGGAATTCCTCTGACAGAGCTTTCTTCGGTGGTCATCATGAGAAATAATGCAATTATTCATACCATTGATAACCCGATAGTTGGTGCCAATGCAGAATGGATAGATAATACCATTACTTTACCTGAGATATATACTTATAATATATATGTAACAAATAGTTATGGTCCAAGCAGTATGGTAATCGCTTCTGATACAGTGGGTGTATTCCGTATTTTGCCGACATCGGGTACTGAAAGCGTTACTACTTGTTTGGCTGCCATTAAAAATGAAGCAGATTATTTGGGTCTGTATCCAAGCAGTTATGATGGTTCCATCGTTATTTACCCTGACAATGAAGACGGCTTTGTATCCATAACCGGTACACATTATATTTATGGCGGAGATTTTGGCGGAATGGCTGACACTCTTTATGTTTATGATGGTGCCGGTACAACGGGAAGTCTACTTAGTACTTACACAGGGTCATGCTTTGATGATGGCAAAGGAACATTGAACAATGTGTCGCTGACAGGTCCGCTTACACTTCATTTTAAAGCTAACAGCGGAAGCGGTTGTCGTGGATTTAATATTTATACAAGCTGCATCGGAAAAGCAGAACTGACAGGCACAGTTACTAACACAGATGGCAATGTTGTTGTAGGTGCTGTTGTCAATGTCGGTTCCGGACTTACTGCAATTACCAATGAAATGGGCGAGTATTCGCTCAACATCTCTGAAGGGACATTTAATATAATTTTCTCTGCCGATGGTTACTTCGATTATACCGAAATTGGCTATGTAATGGGAACAGAGCCACAAACTCTGAACGCTGTTCTGGAGGTGTCACAGTTTTGTAACCCGGTGAAAAATTTGACCGGCGAAACTATCAACAACGTGCCAACTTTAACATGGGAATTGCCGGTTGGAGCAGGCGAAAAAGAACTTACATGGAGTGGCGAATATGGCAACAACTCGGTCGGAACAGGTCAACCTGTCGATTTTGATGTCGCTCATAAATATACTGTCGAAGATGTCGCCGATTATGTTGGTTGGACATTGACTAAAATCGCTTTTGTACCCTGTGAGCCAACAGCTTCTTTCTCATTAAGAGCTTGGATGGGCAACACTCAGTCGTTAGTACTTGCACAATCGGTTCCATCATTCAATGCCGCACAATGGAACGAATATATCATTGAAACACCGGTTACTATCGAAGCAGGACAAGAACTTTGGATAGGGTATAACGTAAGTACTACTACAGGATATCCTGCAGGTATCGACTACGGTCCGGCAGTGGCAGGAAAAGGCGAAATGATGTATTTTGGCGGCTCATGGACAACATTATCTTCTTTGGGCGATTTTAATAATAACTGGTGCATCATAGCTACTGTTACCAATGCAAAAGGAAAATCGGCAAAACTATCTCTTAATGGCGGCAGCAAAGACGACCCGGCAGGTGTGCTGACCGGATATAATGTCTACCGTGACAATGATCTATTGGCAACATTGGGCGTCACAACTAAAACATATACCGATGAAAATGCCCCCGAAGGAACATTCGAATATTGCGTTACTGCTGTTTATGAAAACTGCGAAGCAGAAGAAGTATGCGAGTCTATTACGGTGAATTTGAAAATTGAAGAAATAGAAAATACAACAATCGTTTACCCGAACCCGGCTGATAAAAAATTGTCAATAAAAGGAGAAGATATTGAAAATGTTATTGTTTACAACGTCTTTGGTCAAATGGTAGAAACAACACAAGATAAAATAATTAATACATCTCGATATGCTGATGGCATTTATATGGTAGTCGTTAATTTAAAATCAGGCAACGCAAAATCTTATCGTGTAGTCGTAAAACATTGATATGTAGCTGACTATAATTAATTAGCCGCCTGCTGTTACCAAAGTAATTTTCATTTAACAACATAAAGGTAAAGCACAGAGTTAATCTGTGCTTTTTTGTTTTATGTGACATACGAAAACAAATGCTATGCCGGTAATATTGCAGCAAAATTTTGTGAAAAAAATTTGAAGAAAAGATGGTGCTGACTGAAGGTGTTTAATAAATAAGCAATATTGTAAAGTATAAAGTGAAAATAATATAAATATCTACCCTTGTAATTTCAAATAAGAAGTGCGAAAAATTGATGTTCTTTTGTGAAGCGTAGCGAAACAAAAGAACATCAATAGGTTTCAAATAGCAATAACAAAA
The DNA here is from genome assembly GCA_023230285.1 of Bacteroidales bacterium. Lineage (GTDB taxonomy): Bacteria > Bacteroidota > Bacteroidia > Bacteroidales > BM520 > RGIG7150. Next base: position 8,060 of record JALNXP010000107.1, read on the forward strand.
AAAAGAGACTTTATTTTTGATAAAGTTCCTTAAGATTAATTAATTTTGCGTTGCTA
>JALNXP010000109.1 GCA_023230285.1 Bacteroidales bacterium
GTTACGTTTGAATGTCCCAAATGATTTAAAAGATGAATACCGGAATTGCTGTAATAATTTATTAAATCGCTGCCACTCCAGAAGTAAGTTCTATCGTATAAAGTAGAAATCGTAAAATTATCTGTTATACCTTGAGTAGAAAACTGATAATCAGTGCCGTTAGCAACTTCATCTTTATAATCGCCGCCCCAAGTAACAGGGTCATTGTTAAGTTGTTCTCCAACCATCAAAGCTTTCTCTATATCCGCTACAACAGGCGTTTCTTGATATTTAATTATTTTGTTAATAGAATTAGTCACTTGTTGAGCGTTACTTGCACAAATTCTTCCGACAGAAATTTCGGAAATCGGGTCCATTTCGGTATTTTCACCCCATAAATTGTTGTTGTTGTCATCCCAAGTACCATCTAAATTGGAATAATACAAATCAGCCGGAAGGTCATTTTCGTTGAGCTGTGGACAAGCCAAACCACGACAAGGAACAATATTTTGTCCGCTGTTACCACCGTCCGCATCACCGCCAAGTATAACGTATTTAAGATTATGATTGTCGTAATAATCTATTATACAGTTTCTTATCTTCTCTTGGTTATCTCTTCCGGGGAAAGTACCGTATATAGTATTTACGTCAATAATTTCGGTAAAAAACCCCGTACCTCTTTTGTATTCTATATAATCTTCAAAATAAGGAGCAAAAGAGTTATCTGTAATTATAAGAATATCCACAGTTTCACCTTTTGCAGGAGAATATGAATATGAAGACAAAGCATCGTAATTGTTGGCAATAGATTTAATTCTGTGCATAACGGTTTCATTAGAAACAGCTGTTCTTTCTGTCTTTTTGGAAACAGACTCATTAGTAAAAGTTATACTTTTAATTAATTTGGTTGTATTATTGGCAGGATAATATTCGGCACTATTTATAATGAAAGATGAAATTCCGTGTCCGCACAAAAAATTAGTCTTAGAAAAAGTCACTATTTCTGAAGGGAAAACATTATCCGATTTATAGATTTCATCATTTTCAATGATAAGATTTCTGCCGTCTACAACAGAAGATATAGGTATTTGTTCAGAGACCGGTTGTATTTTACCTGTTATAATTTCGTCATAATATTCAATATTTTTGATAACAATATTTGACGTAACAGTATTTTGTGCAAGTAGCAGATTATATGTTTTTTGAGGTATCTGCGGTTCTCCAGCATTTTGGATATTAACGCAGCCGGCGTTTTGTAATTGTATATAATCACCATTTTGGATTACAGTCGGAAAATCGAAGTTAATGGTTATATCCTGCGCAAACACAGAGATAGAAAAAAAGAATAAAATGATAAAATTAAGGAAATAGTTTTTTTTCATGATTTATGAAGAATATATTAGAATTATTTATAAGACATTGTCACAGCAACAAAATCCGTTTCTCCGCTGATAGGCGGATTATGTTTTTTAATTGTTATAGTAGAATTGATAATTTTAGGAAAATTGGAATGAACAGCTTTCAGTATTTTAGCTGCCAAGTGTTCCAAAAGGTTTACCGGAGTATCAAACTCTTGTTTGATAACGTTATATATTTCGGCGTAATTTATAGTATCGTAGAGGTAGTCAGTACGGCATGGTTTAGATGCGTTAAATGTAAAACAATACTCTATTGTATATTTAGCACCAATAATCCGTTCTTCCGGAAGGCAGCCGTGATAGCCCCACAGTTGGATTTGTGCAAGAGTTATTGTACAATTAGACATACACCATATATTTATGGTGCAAATATAGACAAAAAAGGGAGAATATTTATATTTTTTGGAAATATTATGGAATTAGAAATTTGCTATGGGTTCAAATTACTCCATTTGGCTGATTTTTGTTACTTCACTTGGCTCAAACCTTGTATCAATTAAGGCAATTATGAAATATTTATCTCCTAATGTGCTTCTAACCAATTATCTCCAACGCCTACTCCGACTTCTATCGGAATGCTTAGCGGTATTGCCTTTTGCATTTCTTCAACAACCATCTTCTTCACAACCTCTATTTCCGAATTATATACTTCAAAAACCAACTCATCATGAACCTGCATTATCATCTTAGTTTTTAACTTGCCGGTAATCAGTTGTTTATAAACATTTATCATTGCTATCTTTATCATATCCGCCGATGAACCCTGTATAGGAGCATTTATTGCGTTGCGCTCGGTGTAACCACGTATCACGCTGTTTTTAGAATTAATATCTTTGATATAGCGCCGGCGTTTTAAAACAGTCTCAACATAGCCGTTTTTCCTCGCAAATGTTACAATATTTTCCATATATTCCTTAACACCATGATATTTAGATAAATACTGCTCAATGATTTCGCTCGCATTCTTTCTACCGATATGCAATCTTTCCGACAATCCAAATGCTGACATGCCATATATGATTCCAAAATTGACAGTTTTCGCTATCCTTCGCATATCCGGTGTAACATATTGCTCGTCAAGGTTGAATATCGTGGCGGCAGTAGCTGTATGTATGTCTTTATGAGCATTGAAAGCGGCTTTCATATTTTCGTCTCCGGAGATGTGCGCTATCAAACGCAACTCTATCTGAGAATAATCTGCCGACATTATGCTGTATGAATCGTTTCTCGCAATAAAAGCCTTTCGGATTTCTCTGCCTCGTTCTGTCCTGATTGGTATGTTCTGCAAATTCGGATTTGTCGAACTCAGCCTGCCGGTAGCAACCACCGACTGATTATAGCTTGTATGTACTCGATTAGTGCGAGGATTAATCAACAATGGAAGCGGATCTATATAAGTAGATTTCAACTTCGCCAAAGAACGATAATCTAAAATATTCTGAACAATAGGATGCGAAAACTGCAACTTCTGCAACACATCTTCACCCGTTGAAAAACTGCCTGTCTTAGTCTTTTTGGGCTTACCCGAAATTTGTAACTTAGTAAACAGTATATCACCCAATTGCTTTGGCGAGTTGATGTTGAAAACTTCTCCAGCTTGTTCGTATATAGTCTCTTCTAATTCATAAATTTCTTTGCCAAGTTCCGAAGAATACGACTGCAAAACATCTTTACTCACATTGACTCCCTCAAACTCCATCGCCGCTAAAACCTGAACCAACGGCATCTCTACATCTACAAATAACTTTCGACTGCCGCTTTTGTCTATTTCCAAATCTAAAATCCGATATAACTGAAAAGTAATGTCCGCCATCTCTACAGCATAATCTTTTATCGTCTCATTATTGTACAAAGTACTCCGGTCTAATCCTTTCTTACTCATTATCGGCTCTATAGACATCGGATTGTAGTCGAGATAAGTATCTGCAAGAAACTCTATAGTGTGCCGTGTTTCCGGATTTATAAGATAATGTGCAACCATAGTGTCAAACAACTTCGCTTCGATTGCAATATCATACCATTTTAGAATTACTATGTCGAATTTTATGTTCTGACCGATTATCAATTTTGATGTGTCTTCAAAAATCGGACTAAATTTAAACAAAAGGGATTGTGTCTCATGATAATTTTGAGAACAAGGAACATAATATGCTTTATGTGTTTCAAAAGAAAAAGCAAAACCAACTATTTCGCAATCGTTCTCATTCTGCTGAGTTGTCACTGTTTTAAAAGAAATGACATCCTGTTTCTTCAACATCTCAACAAGAGAGGCAATTTCTTCTGTCGTTTTTTCAATTTTATACTCATGCGGAGTATTGCTGATGTCTTTTTTATCTGTTATGGAAAATAAATCAAGTGAATTATCTTGTAGAGGAAATAAAGTATTATTATCTGTTGATATTGGTTTAACATTTGAAATATGCGGTTCAAAGATGTCGGGTTGTTGTGTGGATATATCAGTAAAAAACCTTTTGGCAAACGTTTTAAATTCCAATTCATCGAATATTTTTGTTACCGCAGCAAAATCCGGTTGTTGCAATTTAAAATCGGAAAGTGAAAAATCACATGGAACATCTGTGATTATAGTAGCAAGTTTTTTAGAGAAGACAGCCATTTGAGCGTTATTCTCCATTTTTGTTTTCAGAGACGGATTTTTTATGTTCTGTATATTTTCGACTATATTTTCTACCGAGCCATATTCTGCTAACAGTTTTTTTGCTGCAACCGGACCAACTCCATTTACGCCGGGAATATTATCCGAAGTGTCGCCCACTAATCCCAAATAATCTTTCATTTGCAAAGTATTATTCAGTCCGTATTTTTCGCAAACCTGTTCTTTACCGATGATTTCAGCCGGCGTTTTGCCGTAAGGAGGCTTATAAATCTTGATATTATCATTGACTAATTGTCCAAAGTCTTTGTCGGGAGTGACCATAAAGACTTCAAAATCTTCGGAACCTGCTTTTACGGCTATTGTGCCGATGATGTCGTCAGCTTCGTAGCCCTCGCAGGCGATTAGAGGAATGTTGAGAGCTTTAACAATGCTTTTGACAAAAGGCAGGTTGCTTGCTATTTCTTCCGGCATTGGAGGTCTATTGGCTTTGTAGTTTTCATATTCTTCATGACGGAATGTCGGCTTTTGCGAATCTATACAAACCGCAATATGTGTCGGCTTCTCTTTTTTTATCAGCTCGTGTAAAAAATTTGTAAAGCCAAATGCCGCCGAAGTGTTGACACCCGATGAGGTTATTCGTGGCGACTTTTGAAGCGCGAAATAAGCTCTGTATATCAAAGCCATCGCATCTAATAAAAAAAGTTTTCTATCTGTCATAAGTACTTCTTCTTGTTCGACTGCAAATGTAACACTAAAATTAAAAACAACTTGTTAATAAAACGGATTTTCTACATTTAAAAAAATTCACATTAATAATCTGTCCTTACAGTTTTTTTACTTATCTTTATAGCGCAAAAACGTAAACAATAACTAATTGATTATCAATGTAATGACAAATACACCTGCTGAATTTGACGCTGTAATATCTAAATGTAGGGAAATATTTTCTTCTAAAATGAAAGACTATGGCTGTGCATGGCGAATTTTACGTCCATCTTCTTTAACCGACCAAATTTATATTAAAGCCAATAGGATAAGATCTATCCAAAATAAAGGCATTCACAAAGTTGATGAAGGTATCGTCAACGAATTTATCGGAATAGTAAATTATGCAATCATGGCTCTTATTCAACTCGAAAAAGGCTGCCCCGAAAATGTTTATTCCGAAAACCATAACGAAATATCTGCTCTTTATGATGAATATGCTTCTAAAGCAAAATCTCTGATGGAAAATAAAAATCATGATTATGATGAGGCATGGCGAAATATGCGCATCAGCTCACTTGATGACATTATCCTCATGAAATTACTTCGCATAAAAGAAATTGAAGACCATCAAGGTAAAACTACCGTCTCCGAAGGTATTGACGCTAATTACTATGATATAATCAACTATGCTGTTTTTGCTCTAATTTTACTAAATTAATCAAAATGAATAACTCAATTTATCAAAGACCTAAAAACATGCCGACAGCTTTAGCTGTAATATTATTCTGTTTAATTTTATGCTCGGCTGTCGCTATTTACTTTATTCCCGATTATTCTCCATTATTTCTTCTTTATTACTTGATTCCTTTCTTCTTAATTATAGCATTCAGGAAGAAAATGCCTGTGAATATGGGCGTTATTGCAAGAACTATATTAGGTTTGTTATTCATCTTTTCCGGTTTTGTAAAAGGTGTTGACCCTATTGGCACTACTTATAAAATTGAAGATTATCTTGCCGCTTACGGCATGCCGTGGTTTATTAATTTTTCTACAATACTTTCTGTTGGATTGAATTTGGTGGAATTTCTCACCGGCATCATGTTGCTGTTTAATATCCGAATCAAATTTACAACAATTATAGCTTCGTTGATGATGATATTTTTCACTATAACAACAATCTTTGATGCTACAGCTAATATTGTACCCGATTGTGGCTGCTTTGGTGATGCAATAAAACTTTCCAATTGGCAAACGTTATATAAAAACCTGACAATCAACTTGTTCTTGTTGGTTTTATGGTGTACCGTCAAAAAAATCCGTCCCACTTTTTATACCGGTGGCGAAGTAGGCATCGCCTCTTTCTTCGGTATACTGTTTATAGCTTTCCAAATTTATAATCTCTGTTACCTGCCGGTTATCGACTTCAGAGACTGGAAAGTCGGCAATAAAATGACTAATGATGAAGTTTTGCCTGTAGAATATTGGACAGTATATACAAACAACGAAAGTTATGAAGATACGACAATGTTAATCAGCGACATACCGTATAATGACTCTGTATGGATGTCTAATTGGTCGTTTAAAGATACAAAAATCATAGATAAAAATGTTTATCCTCACAACTTAATGCTTATTGATGAAGATGGAAGAGACGAAACGGCTGCCGTAATCGGTTTACCGGAACCAAATCTATTTATCGTCTCTTATTCTATCGAAGAGATGAACCTGAAACACTGGGACGAGATACAAAACATCATACAATATTGCAGCGATAACGGTTATCATGTTTCTTTTTTGACGGCTTCCGAATATGATGTATACAGCCAATTTGTGGAAGAACATCCTTTTGATGCAGTTTTTTACAATGCTGATGACATTGAACTTAAAACCATGATACGTTCAAATCCGGGAATAGTTGCCATGAAAGATGGTGTCGTCTTGAAAAAATGGCATTATAACAATGTTCCGGAACCCGCTGACTTAGAAATATTGTTTACCAAATAACAACCTTTTTATAATGTTTCTATGCTGAAGTTTATCTTAAGTAGATTATGGTACGGCGTACTTGTAATGCTTGGCGTTATAGTCATTGTTTTCGTGCTGTTCCAAATTCTACCCGGAGATGCCTCACGTATGCTTATCGGACAACGTACCGACATTAGTACAACCGAAGCCATAAAAAAAGAATTGGGCATTGACCAACCAAAGTTTAAACAACTGATAAGCTATATCAATGATATGATGCCTGTTTCAATTCATAACTCCGTTGATAAAGAAAACTTTTTTTATCTTGATGAAGCTAAATATGCCAACTATCTGTCCATACTGTCATTTAAAAAGCATAAAGTGATTTTAAAAGCTCCATACTTAAAACGTTCTTTTCAAACACAACGTCCTGTAAATGAGATGATTTCTCAGGCTTTTCCCAAAACATTCATACTTGCTGTAGTCGCAATGTCTTTTGCTTTAATAATAGGTATATTATTAGGTATAATATCAGCGATTTTCAAAAACACTTTTATTGACAGAACTACCTTAGTCGGCTCTGTGTTTGGCATGGCTTTACCTTCTTTTTTCTTTGCAATATTGCTCGCATGGGTATTTGCATATTTGTTAGGCAATTTTACGCATTTGAATATGACAGGCAGCTTGTATACCATAGATGATTTCGGAAATGGACAAATACTGACTGCAAAAAACTTGATTTTACCTGCTTTTGCTCTTGGCATCAGACCACTGGCTGTAATTACCGAACTTACACGAGCATCATTATTAGATGTATTCTCTATGGATTATATAAAAACAGCAAAGGCAAAAGGACTTAGTAACCAAAGAGTTATCTTTAAGCACGCCCTGAAAAACTCCCTTAATCCTGTAATATCCTCCTCTACCGGATGGTTTGCATCTATGCTCGCCGGTTCGGTTTTTGTAGAGTATGTCTTCGATTGGAAGGGTATGGGAACACTTATTGTTGATGCTTTAGATAAATATGATATGCCGGTGTTGATGGGCTGTATTGTATTTATTTCTTTAATTCTAATTATTTTAAATATCTTTGCCGATATTTTATATGCTATAATAGACCCTAAAGTAAAACTTAACGAATAAATTAATAATCAATTAAATACTTTCAAAATGAGAAAAAAAATTGTTGCCGGCAACTGGAAAATGAACTTAACATTTTCAGAGGCAGAAGACCTGTTGTTTGATCTTAATGATGAATTAATAAGTGAACCTCCTAA
>JALNXP010000110.1 GCA_023230285.1 Bacteroidales bacterium
ATGCGTTTGTACATGAAAGCTCATCGCGAATTTGAAAGCGACAAGACTTTTTACCCGGATGCCAACTTTACTCTGCGCATTACTTATGGCTATGTAGATGGCTTTAAAGCGCAAGATGCTATAAATTACAACTATTTTACCACCCTCGACGGCGTCATGGAAAAAGAAAATCCGGACATCTACGATTATGTGGTAGAAGATAAGCTGAAAGAGCTTTATCAGAATAAAGATTTCGGAAGGTATGCTGATAAGGAAGATGGAAAAATTCATACCTGCTTTATAGCTACCAATCACACTACCGGCGGCAATTCCGGCTCCCCTGTGCTAAACGCCTACGGCAATTTAGTTGGCTTGAACTTCGACAGAAATTGGCAAGGTACCATGAGCGACATCATGTACGACCCTGATAAATGCCGGAATATCGCACTCGACATCCGCTATTGCCTGTTCATCATCGACAAATTCGCCGGCGCATCTCATCTTATTGACGAAATGACTATCGTGGAAAATTATTAAATTAAATATGTATGACTAACTTTATTAAATTTACTTTTGTTATGGCAACAGGATTATTACTCCTAAATGCTTGCTCTGATGCTCAAAACAATCAAACAACAACTCCTGCCGAAGAATTTCAATGGCAAATTGACCAGTTCGACGACATAAAAGTTATGAGATACCAAGTCCCCGACTGGGATAAGCTGTCTCTACAACAAAAACAATTTGTCTATTATCTTTGTCAGGCAACTTATTGGGGCAGAGATATTCTTTATGATCAATTTTACAAAGAAAATTTGGTAGTCCGCAGAACGCTTGAAGGTATTTACACTTCTTATACCGGCGACAAAACTACCGAAGAATGGTTGGCTTTTGAAAAATATCTGAAAAAAGTATGGTTCGCTAACGGCATCCACCATCATTATTCTAACGACAAATTTACGCCCGAATTCTCGGAAGAATTTTTTAGAAATTTGATGAATACTACCGAAAAAGGTTTGGTCGCTATGCCTCAAGGTACACCTAAAAATAAGTTCATCGATAAACTTTGTAAGATAATTTTTGACCCCGAAGTTTGCGCTTCTAAAAATAATACTACCCCGGGTGTAGATATTATTGCTGAATCTTGCGTTAATTTCTATGAAAATATCACTGAAAAACAAGTCCTTGATTATTACAATAATATGAAGGTTCCCGATGAAAACAGACCTGTTTCAAAAGGTCTTAATTCTAAGCTTCTCGGCGACCAAAAAACAGGTAAGGTTTATGATTTTACCTACAAAATCAACGGCATGTATGGACAGGCTATAAAGAAAATTGTAGAAAATCTCCAAAAGGCTGCTCAATTTGCAGAAACCGACATTCAAAAGAAAGAAATAGAAAAGCTGATAGAATATTATACTACCGGCGATTTAACTACTTGGGATGAATACAATGTAATGTGGGTGCAAGATACAGAACCGTTAGTTGACTATGTAAACGGCTTTATCGAAAACTATGGCGACCCATTAGGCATTAAAGCAACATGGGAAGCTGTCGTGAATTTTAAAGATATTGAAGCAACAGAAAAAACACAGCTTATCAGTGCTAATGCACAATGGTTTGAAGACAACAGCCCTGTGGATGCAAGGTTCAAAAAAGCTGAAGTCAAGGGTGTTACAGCAAAAGCTATAAATGCAGTAGCTCTTGGTGGGGACTGTTTTCCTGCTCCTCCTATAGGCATCAACTTGCCAAATGCCGATTGGATTAGAAAAGAGTACGGCTCTAAATCTGTGACTATCACTAACTTAACTTACGCTTACGACCAAGCGGCGTTGCAAAAAGGCGGCACTTTACAAGAGTTTGCTGCTGACGAAGATGAAATCGCTCGCGTTAAAAAGTACGGTGCTGCCACAGATAATCTTCACACAGACTTACACGAGTGTCTCGGTCATGGTAGCGGACAACTTTTGCCCGGAACAGACCCTAACGCTCTGAAAAATCATGCTTCCGCTCTCGAAGAAGCTCGCGCCGACCTGTTTGGCTTGTACTACCTCGGAAGTCAAAAAGTTGTTGACATGGGATTACTTCCTGATAATGAGGCTTATAAAGCAGAATACGATGGCTATATCCGCAATGGTATAATTACACAAATTACAAGAATTCAGCCGGGTAAAACCATCGACCAAGCTCACATGAGATGTCGCGCTTTAATTTCTCGCTGGGCTTACGAAAACGGTAAAGCCGACAACGTTATCTCCATGTATCAAAAAGATGGTAAAACCTACGTCAAAATTAACGACTATGTTAAGTTAAGAGAGCTGTTCGGCAAGCTGTTGGCTGAGATACAGAGAATTAAATCTGAAGGCGATTACGAAGCCGGCACTAAGTTAATTGAAACTTATGCCGTAAACATAGACCCCATTTTGCACGAAGAAGTGTTGGCACGCTATAAAGCCCTGAATTTAGCTCCTTACGGTGGCTTCATCAACCCAATGCTTACACCGGTTTATGACGACAATAAAGAACTTGTCGACATAACTATTTCATATCCTGATAATTATGTGGAACAGATGCTCTGGCTCAGCAAAGAGTATTCTGTTTTGCCTTACGTAAATTAACATTCATATCAAAAATTTTTTAGAGCTGCCGCATTTTTACGGTGGCTCTATTCTTTTTAAGAACATAATAACGTTTTTTAATTGCCAACACATTCTAAAATATTGGAACGCATCGCTTTAGGCGAAAATCAACAACAAGATTTTAAATTTGAAATCTCTGATGCTAAGAAGATTGCTCGCTCTTTTGCCGCTTTTGCCAATACTGACGGCGGCAGCCTGCTGCTCGGCGTTAAAGATAATGGCTCCATTGTCGGCGTAAAAACCGATGAAGAGGTTTATATGGCTGAAGCCGCCGCTAAAATGTTCTGTCGCCCCGAAGCAAAATTCTCACTCAAAGAATGGCGTGTCAACGGTAAAATAATTGTAGAAGTCATCATCCCTAAAGCTACCGTCAGACCGGTGAAGGCTGTCGCTCCTAACGGCAAATGGCTGACGTATGTTAGAGTTAACGACCAAAATATCTTGGCTGATAAAGTACTTATTGACGTTTGGCATGATATGGATACCGGAAAACAAGTGACGTTGAATTACACTGAAACAGAGGCTGTTGCACTAAAATTTTTAGCAACACACAAAGCTATTACTCTCAATGTCTTACGCTCATTATGCGATTTATCGCGCATTAAGGCACAAAGATTGCTCGCAGATTTCGTCTTACTCGGCATCATAGAAATAGAAATTACCGAAAAAGGAACTATTTACAGATATAATTATAATGAAGATAACGATTGATAAAAATGCCGGCTTCTGCTTTGGCGTCACTAAGGCTATAGAATTGGCTAATGATTATTTGAAAAATAATAATTCTCTGTATTGTCTCGGCGAACTTGTTCATAATGAGGAAGAAATGAATAAGCTGAAACAGAGTGGACTGAAAATCATTTCATACAACGACTTAGACGTTATCAATTCTTCGGCTATTTTATTCAGAGCGCACGGAGAGCCAAATGCTGCATACACTAAAGCTAAATTACTGAATAACACTATTATAGATTCTACCTGTCCGATAGTAAAACAATTACAGAAAAAGGTTGTCGCTGCATATAATGCCGGCGAAAAAATCTTCATCTATGGGAAAAAAACCCATCCGGAAGTAATCGGCATTATTGGCAATATCAACGATGATGCTGTGGTTTTTGATGATGTAAACGAGTTAAATTATCTTCATGAAAGCGACAAGATTACTTTGTACAGTCAAACGACCATGCAGCCTGATAAATATCAAGATGTCATAAAACAATTGAAAGACAGAGGCGTGATTGTCAATGCTATAGATAGTATCTGTTCATCTTTTAATAGAAGACTCATTGAGCTTAAAGATTTTTGTACTCGTTATGATGTTATAATCATTGTTGCCGGAAAAAGCTCCTCCAACGGTAAATCTTTGTATTCTATTTCAAAAAGCATTAATCACCATTCTTATATAGTTTCTTCCGAAGAAGAACTGCAACCGGAATGGTTCAAAGGCTGTAATACTGTTGGCATTTCCGGAGCGACTTCCACGCCGCTGTCGTTATTGAAGAGGGTAGAAAGAGCAATAAAAAAATTGGTATAGCTCTTTTATTTCACCCTCACACTTTCTGGTTCGCTGCGGGTGATGAAGCGGAGGACAACCTCCGGACTGCCTTCGTTACGGTCGCAATAAAACGAAATGTTTGACGTGCCTTCCGTAAGCGATAACTTGCCATTCGGTATTATATTCTTCACAACATTATAATTCTTATCCGTCACAACAGCCTCTCCGGAGAACTCGTACAAAAGGTACTGTCCGCCTTCTATTGTACATGGAAAAACTATCATACCGCCGTCCGCTGTTCTTACCTTCGGATTCTTGATGCTGCCGTCTCCATCGACATAAAGCCTGACAGCGCAATTGCTGCTATAAGGACTTTCTATCGACCAGTCGCTGCCGGCGGGTTGTCCCGGCTGTAATTCTTGCAGATTACAATGATACCTGTCGGAGATATTCAGCTGATACAGATTATATTGCGTATCATCGACTTTTTCAAGATGCCATTCTGTTTTCGGATCACGCAGGCGTGCTTGCTGCTCTTCTGTGAAAGCCTGATTATACCTCAGAAAATCCCAATTTTTGATAGCTTCCAACAGCATGTCGATATGTCCATGATTTTTGAGAACATGAGGGGAGATAGTCATAGCGTAGCCTGCATCAAAGCCGGCGGCTTCGGACAAAGCCCATTCCAAATCATGAGCTTTCCATCTTTATTTTCATAATTTTCAAATTGAATAAGCTCATCTTCTATCTGCAAAGCATTCAGCGTTACCGGCATAGCAAATAACTCAGAGGGCGCAATCTCTATTGCAGTCTGATTTTTATTTATATTATTGATTAGCTGCAATTCACCTTGTTTTAGAAGATGTTTTGATGGAACAGGTGTCACATAAGCATCATTAGTGGTTATAAAATTTGACAAAGTATGAACTCCGATGTTAATTCCCTGCTGTGCAGCACGTTCTACCATCTTGCGTACAGCTTCATCGCCGCCGTTTACAAAGTTCTGACTCCACGTAAAATGTCCCCAGCTGTCGAAAGCATCCATCTCATAGATATATTTAAAGCCTGCTTTTTTAGCTTTTTCCACGACAAAATCGAGAGTGTTTTCAGTGATGTTGGTTATCAGATACGACTGCATACAAGCTCTGTTTGTCTTTCCCCATTCGCCATCGAACATCGGGTGGGGCAGAGATTGTTCTATCTCGCCTATTGTTTTTAAAGCATCTTCCGACTTACAGCCGAAGATGGCAATCTTGGAGCCTTTTATGTCTGCATCATCGCCGGTGACAGGTAATGTCAGCGACTTTTCTACATCCTGCACCTTGCGATATTCCGTTTTACTTCTATTGCAACACGAAAACTGCATCATGCTTCCATCTCCGACATCGGTAGCCGCCAATCGATAAGCCGGTATGGTGCTTGTAGAAACGGAAGCCGGCTGACCTTCGTACTTAAAATACGGAGCCACAACATCTTTATATTCGTATGGTATACCTGCCACAGTCTTGATGTTCAAAGCCTGAATACCCAAAGCAACTCCATTTCCTTGAACAACACCTATTATGTCGCCGACTACTTCGTTGATGTTTACGCCAATCGGTCCGTATAACAGCACATCATAAGAAGTCGGTATCTCTGTGACTTCCAATACGATGGATATTTCACTTTCTTGAACTGACAGCTTTATGGCTTGTCCATCTTCCATAGTGATAATCAGTGTGTTATCAGTTCTTTGGATAGACTGCGGCAAGATTATTTTTTGTTGCTCGCATATTGAGATTATAGGATAATCATCGGATTTTAATAGCTCTTTCCCATTGACTTTTATTGATGAAAAATGACCTTCTGAGTTGATTGTCAGCTTAGTAGAGCTCGTTTTTAAGGTAATATTCTGATGTTGGCAGCAGCTGTAAAGCAGAACTGCAAGAATAATTATCAAAGAGAGTGTTATTTTACGCATAAGGTTAGAGAGTTAAGAGTTAAGAGTTAAGAGTTAAGAGAGTGAGTCACTAATAGCTTTACACTATGAACTCTACACTCTTAACTATCCGAACAATCCTTTTAAAGCGGAGTTGATGACTGTACGTGTTGCTGATGATGCGGCATTTGTAGCTGCTTGTTGCATAATTTTTTTACCTGTTTTTTTCTTTCCGGAGGTAACATTTCTGACGTACTGTGTTGTTGTAGTACGAAGGAAGGAGGCGGCGGCAGCGCCGACTATAGTACCTAAAAGTCCGCGTTTCATTTTTCCTGACTTTTTTTGTTCGCTGTCTTTTGATGATGTCTCAACTTTTTTTGAAGCCTCTTCTGCAGCGGCATCTTCTTGCTGTTTTCTTATTTCCATAAGCATTTCGTAAGCCGACTCTGAGTCCATGGTTTCATCATAGACGATGATTTTATCGGGGACACCGGCGTTGATGACACGTCTTTGTTGCGGACTAATTGCTCCAATAGAAGACAGCGGAAACAACATTTTGGCGCGTTGTACTATTTCGGGAGACCCTTTATCATCGAGGAACGACACAAGAGCCTCTCCTGTTGCGAGGTTCATGATAGCATCTTCAGTTTTAAATTCAGGATTTGGACGAAATGATTGAGCAGCTGCTTTAACAGCTTTCTGGTCTTTCGGCGTAAATGCTCTCAGAGCGTGTTGTACTTTGTTGGCGAGTTGTCCAAGGACTATTTCCGGTATGTCGTCAGGATTTTGAGAGATAAAATAGACACCGACACCTTTAGAACGAATCAGCCGGATAACCTGTTCAACTTTATTAATCATAGCCTTAGATGTGCCATCGAAGAGCATATGAGCTTCGTCAAAGAAAAATACCAATTTCGGTTTATCAAGGTCGCCGACTTCGGGCAAATTTTCATAAAGTTCTGATAGTAACCACAGCAAGAAAGTTGAGTACACCTTTGGATGCAGCATCAATTTATCGGCTGCAAGTACGCTCAAAACGCCCTTGCCGTCTTCCACATCGAGCAAATCCCGTATGTCAAATTCCGGCTCGCCGAAAAATTTGTCGCAGCCTTCATTTTCGAGAGTAAGCAACGCTCGCTGGATAGCACCGATAGAGGCGTTAGTCATATTGCCGTACTCCGGAATATATTGTTTGACATGTTCCGATACGAAGTTAAGCATCATGCGGATGTCTTTTAAGTCGATGAGAGGCAACTTTTCATCATCGGCTATATTAAACACGATGTTGAGTACGCCTTCTTGTGTCGGGTTAAGCTCTAATATACGGGACAGCAGAGCCGGTCCCATGGAAGATATAGATGCTCTCATCGGATGTCCTTGTTCTCCGAAAACATCAAAAAAGCGCACAGGACATGGTTGAAAACAAGGACTTGATATTCCGAACTCAACACAACGTTTTTCTATAAAACCATTCATGACTCCGGCTTGAGAAACTCCGCTTAAGTCACCTTTCATATCAGCCATAAAGCATGGAATTCCCGCTTGAGAAAAAGTCTCTGCAAGTACCTGCAAAGATACCGTCTTTCCTGTACCTGTAGCACCGGTAATCAGACCATGTCTGTTAGCCATTTTAGAATTAAAATAGATAGGACACTTATCGCAGTGAGCCACATAAAGTTTGTTGTCATTTGTCAGCATAATATATCACTGCCGTAAAATCGGCAGCCTCATAATTTATATTGATAATTTTAAACTACAAATTTATAATAATTTTATGAATAAGAAGTATTTTACTGACATCTTTATTTAATTCAGAGTGCGGAATTTTGACAATGTAATTTCAAATAAGAAGTGCGAAAAATTGATGTTCTTTTGTGAAGCGTAGCGAAACCAAAGAACATCAATAGGTT
>JALNXP010000112.1 GCA_023230285.1 Bacteroidales bacterium
AACACTTTAAAATCAAATGCAACTAATGCAAATTTGACATAATATCAAAAAAATCAAAAATTACACCTTTAAATCTATATTTCTCAACTCTTTATTGTATTTTCGCAATGCTACTTGAATCTACGGCGCCCCCGGCGGGGTCATGTCAGAGAATTTATAAACCGACAAGGCAAACACAAAATTGTTGCGAAGCAACAATGCAGACCCGCCTTGGCTGATGTGGTTTTGACGCAGCGGAAGACTTTTTTGTTACTTTTCTAATCATAAAAAAGTAAAAGAAGAAATCCTCAATTCTTTAGCTGTCGTTAGAAACATAAAGCCATATATTCTTGTTAAACAATGGATTATAATAACCAACCCATTCTTAAAAAATACGTGTTTTTGGCATTAAGATTTTCTTGCAACAAATTTCGGATTTTCCCGCATCTTATTATCGCTCACTGCTCCCTTAGATAACGCTATTATCGCAAATATCATGACTGCTGCTGCAATCCATTGCACAATAGTCATGGTGTTGTCGTTGATGAAATAGTCTAATATGGCTGCCGATATGGGAAATAAAAGCTCACATATAGTTGATAATGACGCACTGATGTTCTTAAGTCCATAATAATATAATAAAATGGCTCCGGAACCTGTCGTGAACGCTATTATCAAAAATATTATCCACGTCTTAAGCGGCGTTATGCTGAATTGTGTGTACACACCGGTTATGACAACAACGAGAAGTGCCATTACTGTTGTAAAGCCATATCTGAAAAATGTTATACTCATCGGCGGGTATTTGTTGAGCATCTTCTTTGATAAAACTGTTGAAGCTCCAAAGGAAAAAGCGGCTAATAACGCTAACAGTGATGCCGAAATGACATTTTTGCTGACGGCTGTTGGCGCATTAAAGCCAAATGTCATAATATAACCTGCAACAATGGCAAGACTTGCAAAGATAAAATAGTTCTTGGATATTTTCTCTTTTAATAATATTACAGATAATACAATGGCAAAGACAGGTTGTAGCTTTTGCAATAACGCTATGATGGTAAGATTTTGAAAATCAATGAGAAACAATGCTTTAACTATACAAAAAGTCCCTAACATGCCTCCAAAAAGTGCTATGCTTATTATATATATATAGTCTGAAACAGAAAATTGCTTCAGCATTTTATAATATTTGTACCAAAATGCGTTCATTATTATAAATGGAATGCAGTGTAGTACAAAAACTACAAATGTCGCATCCAAGGGAAAACCATCTGTGTTAAGTAGGTTCGGCGTTAGTATAACGCCATCAATACCCCACATTATGGCTGCTAAACTAACAGCTAACGCTCCTGTAATGATTTTTGAATTTGTGTTTTTTTTCATCAGTTGTTATTTTGTGCTGTTAATGTCTTTTGTAAATGTTTTTGATATACCTAAGTTATTATAAACAGTAATTTCCAATATGTGATCATGACAGTCATTGAGCCATACTATTTGTGGTATATTCCCATTTTCGTTGACTATACATCCACCAATAGCCTCCCATTCGTAATAAGCAATATGGCTCGCCGGTTTTAGCGAGTATTTGCTGTGGTCGGCAGAAGTGGTTACGATGTCTTCAAAATTTAATCCTTCTATTTCAGGATAAGTCTGATTGGCAAGAAATTGCGTGGTCTCTCGTTTAATCATGAAGTAGTTGTCGTTGAGCTTTGAATTTTCATCGTAGATAGGAGCGTGGGCGGCATTACGAATTATTATTAATTCGTTCGGAAAATTATACCTGTCTGCAATTCTTGATATAATGCGAGAACCGCTGACTTTACCTGATAAAATTTTTTTTAAACTTCCTGCATCTTGAAAAGGATTATCACAATCGATAGGTACCATTCTGTCAGCATCTCCGTGAACGGATAACAACGCTACTTTATCTTCAGGCGTTATCATATTTGTATCGGATACTGCTCCCCACAAATTAACGACAGCCTTTATATTGAATTTATCTTTTATATCGTTGCTGCTTGCATCTAATCCACCTAAATTTTGTCTGAATATGTTACCTTTGGCACTTTCAGGAATTTCATCATTATCCATAAAAGCAATGTTTAAACACGTTATTGCACCTGCACTTGTCCCTCCTATATATATCCGGCTTGTGTCTATACAAAATTCATCGGCATTGTGTACAAGAAATCTTAATGCTGCCCGAGAATCTTGTAATGCCTTGTAACCTATACGGTCAATGGATGATGGTAACGGCCCAAATCCTAATCTGTAATCTATTGAAACTACAGAGTATCCGCATTTTGCAAGATGTGGACATAAATCCGACATAAACGGATTCCTCTTGTCTCCAAGAAAAAATCCTCCACCGTGTATCAACATTACTAACGGTCTCCGAGAAAGACAATCATTGACAGGATAATAATAATCAAATAATAATGGCAATTCTTCTTGCCCTGATATGAGCAATTTACTCTGCGATAATATCAACTCCATCAGCCCATCTTCGTTCCCTTCGCACGGACAGTTTGTCCAATAGCCAACGGCTTTACCATATTGTATATCACCACTAAATCCATAATTATCAAACACTTCTTTATAATATCTGTCGGGCATGAATACATTCTGAACAGTTTTGTTCTTTATAAATTGCTCTTGTCGTCTTCTGCTGAAGTCGAAAAATAAAAATTTCTTGCTTCTTTTATATGTCACTTCAAGCGTGTCTTGTCCAATGTTGCTGATGCCGAGTATTTTATACCGAGATTTATTATGCTGAAGTTTACCTTTGGAATTTAGATATATCGGACATAAAGTTGTAACTGCTTGTGCATTGTCGTTGATGAAAAAATAGGCGACTACTTGAGCATTGGTAGTTGTGGCTGATACCGGTAATATAAACAATTCACAATCTTTGTTTGTTGATGATTTGTAAAAATTGCTGCTCCTTATGCTGTCAATATTTATCTCATTGGAATCAATGTCATACTCGTGTTTTATGTTTGCTGCTGTGTTTGTCGATATTTGTTTGTTATTGCATGATTGTAATAATATAAAAATAATGCCAAGTTGTAATAGAAACGATTTGCGTATCATATATTCAGCTGTTTTTATTGTTAATTTGTAAATAAATATGTCTGCAAGAATATCTCGTGCGTATATTTATTTGATATACACATTGTTGTCCTCTGTAATTATACAGTTGTCGTTTATAATAGCCGGCATTGTACTTGTACTGTAGGTGGCTTTTGAAACTTTGTTATTACTGCAATTGTATTTTATTAAATCTGCTTTACATTCTTTGTTGTCGAAAATAATTACGTATGTATTATTTTTATCTTGGCAACAACAAATGTCGGATATATTTTTAATATCTAAATTGTTGCTGAAAATTTCTTTGCGAAATTTGTTGTATGCAATGATTTTGCTATTGTCTACAAATATAAAATCTTCTGAATTATCTTTTGTTATATCAATATAATAGAAGTAATTACCTGAACCAAATGTTGAAAACTCTGTGTATTGTGTCGCTTTGTTCTTATTAATATATGCAAGTTTACCCTCGTTGTCGTTGGTGATAAAAGTACTTTTTGAATTAATATTATTTATGTAAAACCACGAATTTGGATTACAATTGAATTTTTCATCTATAGAAAATGATTTTGTCCCGTTTAAATTATAAAAGTCAAAAGAGTTTGTATTTGTTTTAACTATCAGGTAACTGTTCTTCTTGTCGCTGATTAGCTGAATTGCATGGTCACCGTTTGGTGGCAGCGTGTTATCTATTTTGCTGATAAGGCGGATGTCTCCATTGTTACATGAAAGAAAATATGTGTTATTGTCTGCTCCATAGTAAATTATACTGAAATTATATGGACTTGATGCTTTGATTACTATTTGATTTTTTGCCTGTACAGGAAGTATGACAGGAAAGGTTTTAACATGATTTCCATTGATGTCAAATAAATATAATCGACTTTTTGTGTTGAACAAATATTGTACCTTGTTGTTACCGTATAAATCTATTTCAGTAATTCCGCCAAGTATTTGAGCATCAGCGTTAAATTGCCACTTTTTCTTACCATCAGCAGTGAGAAAATAAACTATGTTGTTTTTATCTTGTAAAATAATATTGCCCCTTTTGTCATTATGATTGCTTACATAGAACGGACCTTTGGTTATTGGCATAGATATTGAAAAAAAAGCCTGAGGGTCAATTTTAATTTCCGGTAACTTTGCTACAACAGCCTCCTCTTTTTTATCCACTTCTTTGTTGGAATGTTCTGTCGGTAGCGCTTTGTCATCAACAATTATCGGAGCATCTTTAATTCCACTCGTTATTATTAATTTGGAAACAGTTTTGTCATTTTCTTCATAGCAATCGTATGATTTACTCTTACTTGCCAAGGATGTTATCAGGTGTGATAAATTCTTGTTGATGTTTTTGTTGTTTAATGCCGGTGTATATAACGATATTACCTCTATTGTGCTGTCCGAAAAATAAATATCATGTCCTATATAATTGGTTTGCTCTTTATTCTTTTGAATTTCCAATATATGAAAAACTGAAGTATTGCTTTGTGTTTTCAATTGTGCCTCAACTATTTGATACGCCTCAAAATCAGGAATTATTTTTTTCTCGATTTTTTTTGATGCAAAATAACTGTAACTTTCCTTTATAGTGCCTGTTACCCCATGAATTGGAACACTTATTTTTGAATTTGTTTTAATCAAAACAATCCAATAATCCGATTCTGTATACGTTACTAAATATGTTTTACAGTTTTTTAATTTTAAATATAAAGTAGAGTCTTTTTCAATGATGGAGAAGTCATTCTTTATATTTTCAAAACCTTTTATGTCATTTTTAGCAAAATTACTGAAATACTCTGAAAATATATTCTCCTTCATCACCTCAAATGTTGATGCTTCTATTATATAATTCATATCATCTTTATATACTTCATATATAATATTGTCTTGTTTGCTCGTATATGCGTAATATATAGATATACAGATGCTTACAACAGCTATTGATATTAATGCTATAAGTAGAGTGATGTTAAATTTTGTTTTTTTCATGTCTTTTATATCCTTCAATTTATTTTCTGAATATATTAAATTTTAATGGTTGCAAATGTAGCATAAAATTGTTTTTTTTGCAAGAGGTGAAATTTTGTTTAATATTTTAGATTGTGATACTTTTCTAAACATTATACCAACTAAACATTATACAAAAACTGACTATTGTAAATTGTAAATTAATATTTATGACAATTTGTCATAAATTTGTTGAAGGCACAATAATTGATATTTTCAAAAACATTAATTAAAAAAATATTTATCATGGAAATGGAAAAAGGTAAAATTAATGTTCAAACAGAGAATATATTTCCGATTATAAAAAAGTTTTTATACACAGATCAAGAAATTTTTTTAAGAGAGATGGTGTCTAATGCTGTTGATGCCACACAAAAGCTTAAAACGCTTGCTGGTCTTGGTAAATATACCGGCGAAGTTGGAGATTTGAGCATTAATGTTGTCGTTGACACTAAGAATAAAACATTGACTATTTCGGATAGAGGCATTGGTATGACACATGATGAGGTAATTAAGTATATTACAGAAATAGCTTTTTCCGGCGCAGAAGACTTTATCTCTAAATTCAAAAATAAAACCGAAAGCGAAACTAATGCTATAATAGGACATTTCGGACTTGGCTTTTATTCGGCTTTTATGGTGGCTGATAAAGTTGAAATTAATACTAAAACTTATAAGCAGGGTGGACAAACTAAGGCTGTTCGTTGGGAATGTGATGGAAATACAGAGTATTCTATTTCGGAAGGCGATAAAACAGACAGAGGTACTGATGTAATTCTTCATATTTCTGACAATGCAAAAGAATATCTTGACGATTATAAAATATATTCTTTACTGAAAAAATATTGCAGATTTTTGCCTATACCTATTATCTATGGTACAGAAATAGTGAAAGAAAATATTGAAGGTGAATTTGATGACAAAGGTAATCCTAAGACTAAAGATGTTACAAAACCACGTGTTATCAATAATACTTCTCCTATTTGGAAAAGAAAACCTGCAGATTTGACAAATGATGACTATATACATTTTTATCACGAGCTGTATCCTGATGTTTATGACGACCCTCTGTTTTACGTCCATCTGAATGTGGATTATCCGTTTAATTTAACAGGAATTTTGTATTTCCCTAAAGTTAAACGTAATTTGGAAGTGCAAAAAAATAAAATTCAACTATATTCTAATCAAGTGTTTGTTACTGACAATGTTGAAGGTGTAGTCCCTGAATTTTTAACATTGCTGCATGGTGTCCTCGATTCTCCGGATATTCCACTTAATGTTTCAAGAAGTGCTTTACAAAGCGATTCTAATGTTAAGAAAATATCAAATCATATACTGAAAAAAGTTGCAGACAAATTAAATGACTTGTTTAAAAATGAACGCGAAGAGTTTGAAAAGAAATGGGACGACATCAAGATATTTATAGAGTTTGGTATGGCTTCAGATGAGAGCTTTTACGAAAAGGCTGAAAAGTTTGCTCTTCTTAAAAATGATTTGAATCAGAGCTTTACTATTGAGGAATATTGCAATGAAATAAAGGATAATCAAACAGATAAGGACAGTAAAATTGTTGCTGTTTATACAACCGATATAGATGGTCAGTATAGTTTTATTAACGCAGCTAAAGAGTATGGCTATGATGTTCTTGTGATGAACGAAATTGTTGATAATTACTTTATTAGCGCTATGGAACGTAAAAACGACAAGTTGACTTTTGTAAGGGTTGATGCTGATGTTCCTTCAAAGTTGATAAATAAAGGTGATGAAGTTCCTTGTAAATTAAGTGATGATGAGAAAAATAAAATTAAAGGACTGTTTGAAACTTCTGTTGATAAAAATCAATATGTAGTTGAAATCGAAAATCTTAGCGAAACGGATATGCCGGTCGTCATCACTCGTAAAGAGTTTATGAGACGAATGAGCGATATGTCACGATTCGGCGGTGGCGGTTATGGCATGATGGGAGCGTTTCCGGAAGCCTTTGACTTGAAAGTTAATGCAAATAATCCGATAATATACAAAATGTCGGTATCTTCCAACGAAATGGAAAATAAACGCTTGGCAGAGCAATTGGTGGATTTGGCTATGTTGCAGCAAGATATTCTTAAAGGTGAGCGTCTTTCCAATTTTGTAAAAAGGTCTGTGGAATTGTTGAACAAGGTTGAAGATAAACAAACTGATGACAAATCTGTTGATGACAAATCTGTTGATGAAATACACATTGAAGATAAACAATAGTTGTGAATGTTAATTTTATAATTTATAAGTGATGAAAAAAAGTGGAATTTGGATAGCAGTAATAGCTGCAGTGGTCGTATTAGTTATTTGGGGCGTTAGTGCCTATAACGGATTGGTGACTAAAGAAGAAAATGTGGAAGAAAAGTGGTCGCAAGTGGAAAATGTATATCAAAGACGTGCCGACTTGATTAATAATTTGGTCGCAATTGTTGCCGGTTATGCAGAACATGAAAAAAGTACTTTGCAAGGTGTTGTCGAAGCACGTGCAAAAGCTACATCTGTTCAAGTAGATCCTTCAAAACTTAATGAAACTAATATTGCACAATTTGAAGCAGCACAAAGCGAACTTTCAAGTGCTTTATCTCGTTTGATGGTGGTAGTGGAGAAGTATCCTGACCTCAAGGCTAATGAAAACTTTATCTTGTTACAATCACAATTAAGTGTCCCCTTTTATTAGGACAGTTTTTTTAATTTGTTAATATTTTATTTTTCAAAGAACTTAAATCTTTAACTTTGCAAAGTTAAAGATTTTTTTGAAACTTTCAAGTGTTTTACACAATT
>JALNXP010000113.1 GCA_023230285.1 Bacteroidales bacterium
GTGTCGCGTTTACTCAGCTCGGCAACAAGTTTTATTCTCTGTGCCTCGCCGCCGGAAAGGGTAGTAGCCGATTGTCCTAATTTAAGATAGCCCAATCCAACTTCCTGCATATAACTTATCTTACGAATTATACTTGGCACATTGCTGAAAAATTCCACAGCCTGATTTATTGTCATGTCAAGTACATCAGCAATGGATTTACCTTTATAACGAATCTCTAATGTCTCTCTGTTATAGCGTTTGCCCTGACATTTAGGACATTTTATATGAACACTCGGCATAAAGTGCATCTCAATAATTTGCTCCCCATTACCTGTACACTCTTCACAACGCCCACCTTTTATGTTAAAAGAAAATCGTCCCGAAGTGTACCCCCGCATCTTCGATTGTGGCGTTAAAGCAAAAAGTTCCCTGATGTCGGTGAATACATTGGTGTATGTAGCAGGATTGGAACGCGAACTTTTTCCAATAGGCGATTGGTCTATAGCAATGACTTTGTCGATGTTTTTTATGCCCGTTATTTCTGAATAGGGTAGAATATTACGCTTTCCGTTATATAAAGTGTTGACTAATAATGGATAAAGTGTCTGATTTATCAACGATGATTTTCCGCTGCCTGATACGCCTGTTACACATATCAACTTGTTTAATGGAATTGTCAGGTCTATGTTTTTTAAGTTATTGCCACAGGCACCTTTAAGCTCTATGAACTTGCCGTTACCTTCTCGTAATGTTACCGGCTGCTCAATGCAAAGCTCTCCACTTAAATATTTGCCGGTTATAGACCCCGATTTGAGGATGTCGCTAATCGTACCTTGTGCAACTATATTGCCACCAAGTCGTCCCGCCCCGGGTCCGATGTCTATTATCATGTCAGCCGCCCGCATCGTGGCTTCATCATGCTCCACAACAATTATTGAATTGCCTAAATCTCTTAAACTCTTTAAAGAGTCTATCAACCTGTAATTGTCTCTCTGATGTAAACCTATACTCGGCTCATCAAGAATATATAAAACACCTATCAATTGTGAGCCTATCTGTGTAGCTAACCGTATACGCTGTGCCTCTCCTCCGGATAACGTCGGTGCCGACCGGTCTAAGGATAAATAGTCTAAACCTACTTCTATGATAAAATCTATTCGCTTGATAATCTCCCTTAATATGTCTTTGGCTATCGCCTTTTTTTTATCTGAAATGTTATCAGAAACATATTTAATCCATTCTGATAATTTACTAAATTCTAAATGAGATACTTCCGCAATGTCTTTACCACAAATCTTAAAATTCAGCGAAGATTGTTTTAACCTCGTTCCATTACATTCGGGACATACAGTCTCATTCATAAAAGATGTAACCCATTTGTTTGTGGATTGTATGTCGAATACCTGAGATTGCTCTTTGATGAAGTTTACTATGCCGGCAAAGTTTAAGTCATAATCAAGGTTTACTCCAAGATAACTGTTCTTTACATAGAATTTTTCTTGACCGCCCCATAAAATCATGTTGATGGCTTCTTCAGGAATGTCTTTTATCGGAGTTGATAATGAAAAGTTATATCCCTTAGCTATTGCATTGATTTGGCTGAATATCCAGCTGGCTTTGTAGTTGCCTAACGGAGCAATTCCACCGTCTTTGATGGATTTATTCCTGTCAGGAAAAATCTTGTCTATGTCTATCTCGTTTATGTATCCGAGTCCGCTGCATCGCGGACAAGCTCCGTATGGCGAGTTAAACGAAAATGCATTAGGCTCCGGCTCATTATATGAAATTCCACTCTCTGGACAAATTAATTTTTTGCTGAACGGCTTCTCGGAATTGTCATCCGAATTTACTACCGTTAAAATGTCTTTACCATATTTAAAAGCAGCTTGTACACTCTCTTTTAATCGCATGCTTGAAGAAGTACTGACATTAATGCTGTCTATTAACAAACTGATGTCGTGAGTATTATACCTGTTGGTTTGCATGCCTGCCGTCAGCTCCTTTATCTCACCATCTACCATCACTTTTAAAAATCCCTGCCGTCTGAGCTTCTCAAATAATTCTCTGTAATGTCCTTTTCTCCCTTTGATTAATGGCGCTACTATCAAAATAGATTTGCTGTCATATTCTTTCTGAATAAGCTCAATAATCTGATTCTCAGAATATTTGACCATCAACTTGCCTGTTGATGGAGAATACGCATCTGAAATTTTAGCAAAAAGTAAACGTAACAAATCATAAATTTCTGTAATAGTGCCAACAGTAGAGCGGGGATTTTTATTCGTAGATTTCTGCTCAATGGCAACAACAGGACATAAACCGGTGACCGAATCTACATCCGGACGGTCTAAATTGCCAATGAAATGTCTTGCATAACTTGACATAGTCTCCATGTATCGTCTTTGCCCTTCAGCATAAATAGTGTCAAAAGCAAGCGAAGATTTGCCGCTACCACTTAAACCTGTAACGACAACAAGCTGATTGTGTGGTATTACTAAATCAATATTTTTTAAATTGTTGACTCTCGCTCCCAATATTACTAATTCATCATTTGCCATTTGTTAAATGCTAAATTTTGATATAAATTTGTTTAATGGCTTGGCTGTATTGTCTTTAGAAGAAGTTATAGGCGGAATATTTTGCCACGCTATGTTTATGTCGGCATCGTTCCAGATAATAGAATTTTCACTTTCGGGGTGATAGTACTCAGAACATTTATATTGAAAAATGGTGTTATCTTCTAAAGATTGAAATCCGTGAGCAAAGCCTTGAGGTATCCAAAACATCAGCTTATTAGTAGATGTTAAGATAACGCCGTGCCACTTGCCATAAGTCGGAGAACCTGAGCGTATGTCTACGGCTACATCAAAAACAGCACCAGCGACAACTCTTACTAATTTGTGCTGAGCGTATGGCGGCTCTTGAAAATGTAATCCGCGTATTGTGCCTCGCTGCGATTTAGATTCGTTGTCCTGCTTGAAATCCTGATAAAGTCCAAACTCGGCGAATACCTGTTTGTTGTATGCCTCAAAAAAATACCCTCGTGCATCTTCAAAAACTTTGGGCTTTATGACAAATAAATCCTGTATTTCGGTTTTTATTATTTCCATAGATTTATTATATGTGAATACATTCATTATATGCTGCTTCAAAAGCCTCCATTACAGCTTCCGACATTGTTGGGTGCGGGTGTATGGCTTTCATGATGTCATAGCCCTTGACGTGCATCTTCTTCGCAACTACAATTTCAGATATCATCTCGGTGACGTTTTCGCCCATAAAATGCGCTCCCAAAATTTCGTCATTGTCGGCGTTGAGAATTACTTTAATCATGCCTTCTTTGTTTCCTGAAGCTGTTGCTTTGCCTGAAGCTGTGAATGGAAATCTTCCTATCTTCAAGTTATAACCCTGCGCAATGGCTTTCTCTTCGGTCAAGCCTACGGAGGCAATCTCAGGACTGCAATATGTACAGCCCGGAACGTTGGCATAATCTACCGGTGTCGGTGACAAACCGGCGATTTTTTCAACACAGCAAATACCTTCAGCGGAAGCTACATGCGCTAAAGCTTGCCCCGGAACAATGTCACCAATGGCATAAATGCCGTCAACGGAAGTTTTATAATATTCGTCAACAATAATTTTGCCGCGTTCTGTCTTTACGCCTATATCTTCAAGCCCAATGTTCTCTATGTTGGTGATAACACCGGCAGCCATCAGAACTATTTCTGATTCAACAGTTTCAATGCCTTTAGGCGTTTGTATTGTGGAAATACAGCCCTCACCGGAAGTGTCTACAGCTGTAACAGAAGAAGAGGTCATAACCTTCATCTTCATTTTCTTCAGCTCGCGGGTCATCAATTTGGTAAGCTCTTTATCTTCAACAGGTAAAATGTCAGGCATAAATTCCACTAAGGTGATGTCGGTTCCGATGGTTTTGTAAAAATAGGCAAATTCCATTCCTATGGCTCCTGAACCTATGACAAGCATGCTCTTTGGCTGCTTTGTCAGTGTCATGGCTTCTCTGTAGCCTATGATTTTTTTATGGTCACGCTTGATGTTTGGCAGGTCGCGGGAACGTGCACCCGTAGCTAAAATGATGTGTTCAGCTTCAATTAATGTTTTACTGCCATCTTCATTGGTCACTTCTATTGTCTTGTTATCTAATAATTTACCAACGCCCTGTACTACGTCTATCTTGTTTTTTTTAAATAAAAAGTTGATGCCTTTGTTCATCGTGTCAGCTACACTTCTGCTTCTTGCTATTATTGTACCGAAATCTGCGGTAGGCGTTGCCGCCTCAATGCCGTAATGAGAAGCATTCATGATATATTTGTATACCGAAGCACTTTTAAGTAATGCTTTAGTTGGAATACAACCCCAATTTAAGCACGTGCCGCCAAGCTCGGCTTTTTCGATTACTACTACATTAAATCCTAATTGTTTTGCCCTGATAGCAGCAACATAGCCGCCGGGACCACTTCCTATGATTGCAATATTATACATGTCGTTGTCTGTTAAAATTTAAAATATATTCCTAAACTGATGTCGCCCTGAATAAATGTGGTGTACGAATTTAAACTTAAACTCGGATAAATACCACCACTTCCAATATTGATGCCTAAACCGCTTCCGGTAAAAGTCATTGGTAACAATGCTCTGCCCTGAAGCCTTAAACCAATGTGCCTGTTGATGTCATATTTTAATCCAACACCTGCTGTGGCTGCAAAAAGCCAATTGTCTGTGTCAAAATCGTCAGGCGCTGTGTTGTATATGGCTTTTGTCTTAATGTTGACGGCTCCAATAGATAACATTCCGTATGGACGTAATGATTGGTTACGTGTCAAATATCTTATACCTCCAAGCTGAAGATAATGTATGTGAGTTTGTAATTCGACAGATCCTACTAATAAATCGTTATTTTCAAGTACACTTTTGGGATTTGCTCCCGTATAACTTAGCTCTATATCGGTGCCGCTCGGTAATGAAAAACTTAAAGCAACTGAGTAGTCAATGGCGTTGTTGATGTCGTAATTGTTGATATGCCCGCCAATGAAAAATCCTGAATTTACAGCAAATTCAAAATTTGTTTTGTTGCTGTAAGCATTTTTATTTGATGTGATATCGTATTGTGCCGTGAGCTGAAAACATATTAAAATAACTGTAATGGAAAAAAATAATTGCTTCATGCTTATCTGTTTTTACGTTTTTGTGTAGGTAAATTGTGCAGATGTCTTGCATTATATTTTTTGACAATGTAATCTTTGGGCGGTGGCGATTTTTTTTTCTCCATTGCAGAATATGATTTGGTCGCTTGTGAAGGATGCTTTTTGCCGGTACGAAATCCTTCCGGCGATGCTAAACACTTTTTATTGCCGGTAATACTGTTCGCAGTTGTAGAACAACTTGCTACAATAAAAACTGTAAAAAAGACAAAAGTCCAAATCAATATATTTTTACGCCGAATTTGCATTATTTTATCGCTAAAATAGTCTGAATTTCATTTGCTATTTCATTGTATAGATTACCACTGACAGGCATTAACGGAAGCCTTAGTATGTTGTCGCAATATCCTAAATACTGTAATGCTGCTTTTATACCCGCCGGATTACCTTCTCTGAATATCAATCTTGTAAAATTGAATAATAAATTATGAATTTTGAGCGCAGTGTCAAAATCTTTGTCGTATGCTAAATGTATCATTTTTGCATACTCGCTCGGAAATATGTTGCCTACAACGGAAATAGCTCCGTCAGCACCAAGAAGCATATATGGCAGGTTTAGCATATCATCACCCGATAATACACTGAAATCTTCAGGCTTGTTGTGGCAGATTGTCATAAATTGCTCCATGTTACCGGAGGCTTCTTTTATGCCTACTACATTTTTACATGTGTCTGCTATTTTTAAACAAGTCTCTGCCGTAATGTTAGATGCTGTTCTGCCAGGTACATTGTATATAATTACCGGACAAAACGAACTTGTCGAAATTAATTTGAAATGTTCATAAATACCTTGCTGACTCGGCTTGTTATAATATGGCGCAACTGATAATATGCCGTCAATTTTATATTTGGCTATTTCATAAATCCTGCTGATTACAGACTGTGTCGAGTTTCCCGAACACCCTACGATTAAAGGAATACGAGAATTGATTATCTCTGTCGAATACTCAATAATCATGTTCTGTTCCGATTTGGATATTGTTGAAGCCTCTCCTGTTGAACCTAATAGTACAATATAATCTACTCCTCTTTCTATGAGATTGTTAATAATGTAACCTAAAGAGGCATAATCAACACTCGTATTTGTGTTGAAAGGGGTTATTACTGCTACCCCTGCTCCGGTAAATAGTTTTTGTTTCATTTATTCTTGTATTGATTTAATAGTTAAATAAGCATATATTGCTTCGATATATTCTGTCGCCTTAGCTTCTTTGTTTAAGGCAAATTTTATGTCTGAATATTTTGAGGTCTCTAAATCTGAAGACGAAACTTTTAATTTTGCCTTCGATAAAGAAAAAATATATTTTATGACAAAACTGTCAGAATGCGAAAAATCAATCAGATAATCAAATGATTTTTCAATAAATTCGTTGACGGCTTTATTATTGGGAATACCCCAAAAATTAGTGTCGGCTTTACGTATTACAAACTCTTCCGAAGTACAATAAATAGGAAGGTCTTTACCGGCAAAATAATATATAATGGCTACCTTTTTGCCTTCTGAAATAAATTGCTGCGCTAATTTAATCGATTGATTATACAAACTTTCATCACTTATATCCGCTACAAACCCAATTTCCATCGCTTGGCTTATAGGAATATACCTCACAACCCTGCTATCTACCTTAGATAACAACTTGTTTAATTTTACGTTGCTTATGTTTGTTAATAAACTCATTATTAATTTTAACAGCTTACATTAAAGCTGTTGCAAAGGTACATTTAATTTTTAGATTAATTTTTTTATTTGGTTAAATAAATTTAAAAATAATGTTATATTTATCTTCCAAGAATTGTTTCTATTTTATCATTGAAAAAAAATAAAAAAAACAATTTAAAAACAACGTGATGATAAAAAAATAATGTATCTTTGCACCCGATTTTAGATGGTGGATGTAGCTCAGTTGGTTAGAGTACCGGATTGTGGTTCCGAGGGTCGAGGGTTCGAATCCCTTCTTCCACCCCCCTTAATAAAAAAAGCCGAATTTAATTCGGCTTTTTTTATATCCTCTGATGTTCGTTTACATTCCTTTTGTTTGAAATACTGTAAATTACAGAAATGACGAAAATAGTTATTGATATGTATATCAGTATATGTGACACTATGTCTTTATTTATACTATCCAATGAAAACGTTTTTATAAAACAAACAACTTTTAATAAAGCCGGCGCAAATATATAGTCGATAAAATATCGCAACTGCGACTTAAATATTAAAATTATACTCGCAACTGCTAATGCTATAGAGCCTGATGCAATACATATAAATGTTGCCAACGGCATTGTATTCAGCTTATACTTTGAATAAATGTTTATTCTATTCATCACTGAATCAGCAAAATTAACTCTTGGCGTGTCTAATTCTATATTCTCAAATAATTTGATTAAGCAATCTTCTTTTTTATTCATATTATTCATATTTACTTAATTTCAACAATAATTTTTTTCTTGTCCTAAATAATTTTATCTTTACATTGGAAATGCTGTTTCCTGTAATTTCCGCTATTTCTTCTACCGACTTGCCCATATTGTAAAAAAGTGATAACAATAATGCTTCATCCGGCTTAAGTATAGCTATTTCCTCTTTAAGGTGCTTAAGCATCTCGTCAGAATATGTTATGTTGACATCATCATCACATTCTTCTGCTATATCTGAACTTTCTGAAATAG
>JALNXP010000096.1 GCA_023230285.1 Bacteroidales bacterium
TTTGCTTGCTCATCTTGTAGTAACTCGGCAATGCCGTCTTCCAAGTTTTTAAAAAATTCTTTTTCGTTCATTTTATTATTTTTTTCGTTTCGTTTCCGGCAGTTCATCATAAATTGCTTCGAACAATTTTTTTAGAAACACTTTGTTTTCAAGATTATCGACAGAAAGCATAGGCTTTGCACCTTCGTAAGGGATTTCCGAATCAGCTTCAGGCATCAATTGTTTTGCAGTCGGGACAGGTTTGATAAGAAAACGATTATCATATATTCCGCCGACAACTTTATTGCGGTAGTATATGATATATTCGCCCATCATAGCATGATACGAAATATCGTGTAATTCTGAAAGTTGTTCTAAAATAAAATTCAAATAGTCTTTAGTTGATGACATAATATTTTATTACAAGTTCAAGCTTTTAATCCATGTTTTCAATTCTTCTTCTGAGGTATTTTTTTGAAATATTTTTCCATCTTTGATTACTGTTGTTTTAGAGCAGCTTGTTTTCAGATATTCCGCCGACTTTCCTAACCGACTGCCTCCGGAAGTAGCAAACAAAATAATTGTTTTACCTGAAAAATCATAGTTTTCGAGAAAAGTATTGATAATTTTTGGTGCCCTATACCACCATATAGGAAAGCCTAAGAAAATGACATCATAATTCTGAATGCCGGCATTTTTATCAGCTAATGCGGGACGAGCTTTTTCGTCAGCATTTTCCAGACTGCTGCGGCTATTTTCGTTTTGCCAGTTTAAGTCGGCGGAGGTATAAAGTTTTTCCGGTATTATTTCGTAAACATCAGCATTTGCAGCTTTAGCGAGTGTCTTTGACACAGCTTTTGTTGTACCGGTAGCTGAGAAATATGCTACTAATATTTTCATGTCTTGATTATTTTTATTATTTTGATTATTAGCGTTTTGTTGTGAATAAGCCATAAAAGCTGTAAAGAGCAGCACAAGTGTCATACATGTTATCTTCTTCATATTTAATATTTTATTTATCTATTGAGATTAATTTATATTTTTTACTACCGAGTCCGATTTTTTCGGCGTAGTCGACAGTATGAGTACCGTGAAGGCTGTTGATACGTTCCATAAGAGCCTGATTATCATCACCTTCTGCCGGAGTATAATTAAAGACGAGGTCAAGGCAGGCTTGGTCGAGAGCGACAGGGTCGGTTGATGCGAGGATGCCGATGTCTTTCATTTCGGGGTCGTGCGGGTGAGAATCACAGTCGCAATCTACTGATAGGTTGTTCATCACATTGATATAAAGGATATTATCTCCAAAATAATTATCTACTGCTTGAGCGGCGGCAGCCATAGATTCGAGAAAATAATCTTGTTCGGGTAAATTATCCCACAGTTCATCCGGCGACTGAGCTTTGCCGGCAGTATGGATATAGGCTTTTCCGTTAGCAGAGGCTACACCTATCGACTGATTTTTCAACACGCCGCCAAATCCGCCCATTGCATGACCTTTAAAATGTGCAAGGTTAATCATAAAGTCATAATTTTTCAGATGAGAGCCGACAATATCATACTTGATATGTGTAGTATCTTTTACAGGTATCTTCATGTCGCCTTCAGCGTCCATAATATCCACATTTGCGATAGCGGTAAAACCGTGGTCTTTTGCAGTTTGCAGATGGTCTTCGGTAGTAGAGCGTTTACCGCCATAAGCAGTATTACATTCTACTATTGTTCCGTTAACTTTATGCACTAAGTCTTTAATTAAAGTTGGTTGCAAGAAATTATGTCCGCCGGGTTCGCCGGTAGAAATTTTAACAGCCACACGTCCGGTAGCGGGGCAATTGAGAGCTTCATAAATTTTCACAAGGCTTTCGCTGTCAATATTTTTTGTAAAATAGACTTTGCTGACACTTGTTGTATCTGTCGAATTGTTATCAGCAGGTTGTTGTCCATTTTGTTGATTACCGTTTCCACATGAAACAGCAGAAATTATTGTTGTAGTCATCATTAATAAAAAAATTTGAGTTTTCATTTTGTTATAAATTAAATTTACTTTGCAAAGATATTACAAATATAAACAATAAGAGTTACCCAAATTACATTTTTACGTACCATTTTTACTTATATGGTAAAATACAGGGATAATAGGTAGATATCAGTATAGTTGCCATTGATGTTCTTTACACGCACTGCATTTAATCGCATTGTGTAAAATAAGTCGTGTAAAACACATCGGCAATATCGATTTTTTATCAAAAATATTATTTTAGCCGATATAATTTATAATTGTTTAAAACGAGTGGTATTTCATCATATTGTGCATCCATATTTTCCATGTTACACTCGTCAAAAATCAAGTAATATTGGCAAACATTACGATAATCTTGGTCGAGTGTTACATTACCGTAGCGAGAAAAGTAGCCATGTAAGCTCCAGTTAGAGAACATAACCGGACAAATATTAATTGTAACATTTTTACCGACTATATCAATTACTGTTTTACAGTCTGATACCATTTCTTTATCTCTTCCGACTCTTCCTATTTGGGATACAGACAAGCCTACGCTGATAATAATAACACAACCGGTTACTATTTTTAACAATTTGGCATACTTTAATGTCACTTTATCGATAGCAATTTTTAATACAGGATAAAGAAGATATGCGAAACCTATTGCAAAAACAGGATATACTGAAAGGATATAAAAGCCTCTTTGTTTCATGCTTATCATGATTGGAAGGATGCCGCAAAGCACAACGGCAAAAAATATTGCAGCAACTTTTATATTTTGCTTCAGCAAGCTCATTTTCACTTTTTTTGTTGCAGCAACAACGATGACGATTAATCCGAAAAGGAGAGGCATCATTATATTTTTGAAAAATTTTATTACTATAGTGAATCGCGAGTCTACTGTTTTAACGGTTTGAATACTTTTCATCACTTGGGTTTCAAAATAGTTTATCATATTATTGCGTGCATCAGGGATAAATCCAAAAAGAAAAGCTATCGGTATTATAGTAGCTGCAACAAAAACGAGAGTATCTACCATCATTTGCAAAAAATTATTTTGTCTTTTAAACAGCCATACGAAGAAAGGCATTGTCCATACATAAAGGCAGACAAATCCTTTAGTCAGCAATCCTAAAGAAAGAGAAATTCCTGAGAGTATAATCCATAAGAAACGTTTGTTTTCGAGGCTATTCAGATAAAGCAATATTGACAAGCATACAAAAATGGTCATTGTATTTTCCAGCATATTGTTAGCGACAACCCACGAAACTTCAGTAACGATAATCCAAAAAAACAGCGGCAGCCAACCTGTGCGTTTGTCGCCGGTAAGTTTAGTCCATATAAGTACCATCAGCCAGCCAACGATGACAAAAGTGAATAGCGAATAGAAGCGTTCTACATAAATAGAATCTCCGAAGATTTTAAAGGCGACACATTCCAGTCCGAATGCCAATGGCGGGTGTTCATAAAATTCGTTGAACAGTCTGTAACTTAAATGCGGTTTCCAGAAGCTGCCCAAACCTTCTGCCATATTGCGGGAAATGTCGGCATAAAACAAGCCATCCATGAACATGCCGTCTGAGAACAGGTTAACGGAGCATATTCCGAGAAACAAGAACGCTACAAAGAGATAACAGTTAGTTTGTTTCATTTAATTTTTTGTTGAGAAGTTGCAGGATATCTTTACAGGTATTTGGATTTATATTTACTCGCTGTAGATATATCATTTTATTTCTCTGATTAATATCTTCACAAATGTTCAATGCCCGATTTACCTGTTCTGCGATGTCCGTTGTGCTGTACGACATACCGTGATAATGAAAAAACAGTGCATTTCGTGTTTCGCATCCCGGTATTGGAGCGGTATGAATAATAGGGATTCCTTTTGCGGCGGCTTCTGTACTTGACAAGCCTCCCGGCTTGGTAAACAGCACATCACAACTATCCATCAAAACAGCAACCTTATCTGTAAAGCCAATAATATTGATATTGGAATCAGCAGTGTATCGTTTTTGCAGATTGTTTTTAAGAGTTTTGTTGTTACCGCACACCAAAAACAGCTCTACATTATATTTTGTTATAATATCATCCACTAACAATTGAATATTACCAAATCCCATACTTCCCGACATAATCATAAACCAATATTTGTTTTCGTCTATGTTATTGCCAAACAATTCTTTACATTCCATACGTGCCGGCATTTTTGGCTGTCTTGCATAAAAGCATTGTTTTACAGGAATACCGTAAGGATAAAGTTTATTGCGAGGGATGCCTTTTTGTACACATTCTTCTATCAGATGTTCGTGAGGAGCGATGTAATAATCGAGTTCAGTTTCTTCAATAAATGGAATAGATGTATAATCAGTCATGATGAATAAAATTGGAACATTCACCAATTTCTTAGCTCTTCTTAATGCTGTCAGGGCTTCGGCAGGGAAAATATGCGTACAAACGATAGCGTCATATCCATTTTTGATAATATAATCCAGCAGTTTGTCGCAATAAAGTTTATTGGCGAGATAAACAGGTGATTTTATTTTATTTCTGTTTGTGTCACTCACCAATTCACCGGCTTTATAAAGTACCTTAAACAAAGATGTTCTTGTTGAGAACACATATAAGTCGGATGCTTTTTGTGATATATTTGTACTGATTAGACCAAGCGTATCGGCTATTTCTCCGTCAATATGACAAATCTGCAAATATTCTAAAAAAGCATGTGCAGCAGAATTATGACCTTCGCCCGTATCACACGATAGAATTAAAACCTTCATAATATTTGAATTAATAGACCCTGCAAAGATATAAAATCTTGCAGATTTTATATCTTTGCAGTCATGAAAATTCGAGAATATAATTATGCAGACCCCTACAAACATACGACACCTTTTTATTGTATTACCGTCATAAGACGTTGTGGTAAAAGTACTCTTCTTCCTATTTTCATCACTGCAACATTTTAATAATTTCTCAATATCATTTGATATATTTCGTCTTGTTCATCATCTAATATTATAGCTTCTCTACCCTAATTACGGTTTTACATACCATTTTTACAGATTAACGTAACAAAGCGTTCTATGTTCCGAAGAAACGTATTATCTTTGCAAGACTTTCATAAAAATTAATATGTCATGGACGAAATAAAGCGCATTGATTATGTCAGCGATTACAACGACTTTTGCGGTGTAGAAACGCTAAATCCGTTAGTCAGCGTAGTGGATTTGTCGAAGTGTCAGCCGATGCGACACAACTTTGGGACGTAATATTAAAAAATATTCTTTTTTCTCTTATGAGTCACGTGAGGCGTTGCATATTTCGGAAAGAGAGAAAGAAATCACCATAGACTGTTTCAACAGAATAGAAGCAGAGTTGCAACATGCTGTAGACAAGCACAGTCGCACGCTTATAGTTTCGTACATTGAATTGCTGTTAAATTATTGTACACGCTTTTACGACCGTCAGTTTATAACTCGCGAAAATGAGAATAAGGATATTTTAGAGAGATTTGAATATTTACTTAATGATTATTTTAAATCAGATAAGCCGGAGCGTTATGGGTTGCCTTCTGTGCGATATTTTGCTGATGAGCTGCATTTGTCGCCGAATTATTTTGGAGATTTGATAAAGAAAGAGACAGGCATTTCGGCTATGGAATTTATTCAATCAGAGCTAATAGATATTGCGAAAGAGCGAATATCAGACCCGAGAAAAACCGTCAGTGAGGTTGCTTACGAATTAGGGTTTCAGTATCCGCAGCATTTCAGCCGGATGTTTAAGAAAAAAGTCGGTAAAAGCCCTAATGAATATCGATATTTATAAGGCAATTACGCATAGCTGTGCATTCCGCCCAGCAAGAAATTTACTCCGAAGTATGTTATCAGCACAGCTAAAAATGCTATTATTGTAAAGACATGTAAGAATACCGGCTTTTGAAATTTCGGCAACGACTGTACATGTAAAGCGGCGGCATAAACCATCATAGTTATCAAAGCCCATGTTTCTTTTGGGTCCCAGCTCCAATATTGTCCCCACGAAATATTTGCCCAAACTGCTCCTATAAAAACACCTGTCGCCATCAGAAACACCGCAGGATAAAGTATGAGGCGACTGACAACGGCAAGACGTTCTAACTGTTCATCGCAGTTTTTATTGAAGGTGTGCAGTACACAAGCAGTGACACCGTTTAACATAGCAAAGCCCATCAGCGAATACGCTAACATAATTACAGCTACATGGACACACAAAAGTGGTGAAGCAAGTACCGGCATCAATGGCGTTATCTGCGGATTGCCGGCACCTAACATGGAAACAAGCAATGTAAGTCCACACAACAACAGCCCAAAAAGTAAAGCAGCAAATATGCGATGATAAGTCACCATCACGAGCAACAAAGTACACCACGCCATAAACTGCATGGTTTCAAAGCCGTTAGACAACGGAATATGACCGCTTATATACCATCGCATAATTATCATCATGGTTAGATAGACAAATATGCAGATGACAATGCCGAGAAGTATGTTTTGAATGGCTTTATTTGGTTTCACCGATTGTATCAGACAAATACAGTTATAAATAAAAACAATCAGTCCTAAAGCTATACAGAGCATAAATAATGGTTTTATAAAATCAAGTTTGTTATATAACATTTCTATTTTTACTGCCTGCACAGACAATGAGGCATCGCCGGCTTCACGCCGCTGATATATTGCCGTTTTATCGATAAGGTATTTTACTTCATCGTAGTCTTTTGCAATAACTTTTTCATGGATATAGTCCATAGATTTTCTTATAAATATCCATTGATTTTCGGGCAAAGATGTCGGCAAAGTATTATTTTGTGCGAACCATTGAACGCTGCCGGCAGAGTCGGCTACGGGGTAAATTTTGAGCAACTCGCCGGAATATAGCATGGTGATGATGCCTAACTTTTCTATTGCATCACCCATCAGGCGTGTTTCGTCTAAACTCAGATTATTGAATTTATATTCGTTTTTTACATTATAAAAATCGTCTAAGGAAGCGTATTTGCCTTCTATACCAAGTCGCTCGCGCACCGCCTGCTTTTTTACCTTTATCATCGGCTGCTGTTGCCAATCTGAGAAATAAAACATCCAGCCGGTTAAAACTTGCTCGTAAGAAAAATCTTTGTAAACGTTTTTCCCATATATTTTCACGGTAAAATCCTTAGCCAATGAGCTAAGTGGGCATATCCTGCCGTTATAAAGCACCTGCAATTTACAAAATTCTTGTGCAACATCTTTGGGTAAGACTTTCGGCTCAGATTTTATGTTGCTTGCAGATAAGTTATTGGTAGATAAAGCCAATGGGATAACAAGCAAAACAACCATTGCAGCTTTTTGCAGCAACGGACTTTTAATTAATTTGCGAAAAGTACTGTTTTTATCAAAAAAGAATAATATAAACGACATAAGCAGCATGATGTAGCCGGTGTAAGTCATTGCAATTCCGACAGGGTCGTAAGTTACTGTAAGCGTACTTCCATTCATGTCTTTATCATAGCTTGTTTGATATAGTCTGTAGTTATGAACTGATGCGATATTATTCATCGAGATTTGCTTTTCTTCAAATTTCTTACCATCTGTTATACTGACATAACTTATGAAATCCATGTTGGTATGAGTTCCCGGATAACAAACTGTTTCAAATTTTTGTAATGATATTTCAAACGGCAATGCTATTTGTTTTCCGTCAGTATTTATAAAAGAATTTATTTTTTGATTGGTTCTAAGATGAATGATGCCGTTTTCACTTGTAAGCCAAGTAGTAAATCCTCCGGCGAGTATGATTACGAAGGCTGCATGCAACAACATTGTTGGCATACGTCTATAGAGTTTCCGTTTTATCATATACATAATAGCGAGTGCTGCCGCCATTCCCCATAAAATGACAAATATCGGTGAGTCATAAATATTTCCGGCTAAGGTGCTGCCATATATTTTTTCGATTACTGTTGCTGTAATCATAATTATGATTAGCAAAGCGAACAATGAGAAGGCGGTATATTTCAATATTTTCATCTTTTTTATCATGAAAAAGGAATCGAATAATTATAATCCGATTCCTACAATTTTATTAACGCATTTATTAACCTATTATTATATAGCTTTGATGAATGCCACAACAGCGTTGCGGTCATCTTTCCTTAGTGTTCTGAATTTTTCCACAGAATTGCGGGCATCGCTTTTGGAGTTGCCGTGCCACATGACAGCTTCCACTATTGTTCTTGCGCGGCAGTCGTGCATACGGTCGTCTGCGCCGGTACATTTATAGCTAAGACCACGTCCCCACAGAGGCGTTGTGCGGCACCATCCTGTACGGATGTCGTTTTCCATATACAAGCGGTGTTGTACCATGTCGGTATAAGGCCATATTTTCTGATAAGGATAGTGCGGCAGACGTGAGTCGCCATCGCTGAACAGTCCGTTAGGGTCGGTATAATTATCATCGCCGGTGGTCCAAGACGGACGATGACAGTAAGTGCATCCAATTTCGGCAAATAGTTCTTTACCTCTCTTAACATCTTCGTCATCTAAATCGCGG
>JALNXP010000013.1 GCA_023230285.1 Bacteroidales bacterium
CAGCGAGACCTCTGTGCCATACCATAAAGTCTATATATTCTTTTCCCGACATCTCCGGACTTTCGACAGCTTTGACTTCATCTGTGCTGTAAGTCAGATAATTATAAATGTCCGTTTCTACATTTCCGGTGATATTATATTGTGGAAATATTTCATAAAAGCGAGCTTGAACATCTTCATCTTGTGATGCGACAGTGGCATAAGTAGTTGTCATATAATGTTTCATGCGGTCGGGGCGTGTAACGTTGGTGATGTTCCAGATAGCATTTGCGCCGGCAGCATCTTGCAACGGACCGCGGCTCAAAGCGTAAGTAAAGCGTTTGGGGTGAGTAGTGTTGCCGTACAGACTTACCCAGTTGCCGTCTAAAAAAATAGCAGGATTGAGGTCGGCACCTGCAGCTTCTTCTTTAGCATATTGCGCTTTAAGAGAGTCATCGGGGATAGCATCAAGAAGACCGGTGCCATAAATACCGATAGTAGATTCAAGACGCACTCTCACGTTGGCATAAGGCACTTCGGTAGTTACTCCGCCGCTTGTCACTTCAAGAGGAACATAATATGCTGATTGTGGAATTGTCACTTCCGGATATATCAGCTCATAAGTTTCTCCATCTTCAAACATATTGCCCCATTCATCAACATATACAAGCCAATCGATAGAGATTTGTGATTCATTGACAGGAGCTTTGAAAGGAGCCACAGCGCGAGTTTGCGGCATGCCGGTAAGAGAACTCAGATAAGTGTCGTTTTCATCTGTGATAACTAACAAATAGCCGTTACCTATATTCGTGGAGTTATATTCGGTTTGACGTATGCCATGACCGTAATTCGGGTGACAATGAAAGCATGAGGTTCTAAGATACAACGGACCAAGTCCGCCCATCGGCGACATAGAAGCCGGCGTGGTTACAAAAGGATCCTCGAACAAACTTTCGCCACGAAGGAAAGCTGAAATATAGCCGCCTTTTTCTACAGCCGGTGTCGGTTGTTCATAAGCTGAAGTAGTCTCATTAAAAGCAGTACCCAACACACCACCGGCATAATATTCTTCTGATAATTCTACTTCGGGATTTTCAGGGTTATCACCACTACAGGCAGTAAGCGCAAAAACAGCTAACACAGCCATCAACATAAAAGTAATTCTATTTTTTTTCATGATATTTTTTTATTTTATTGTAATCTTAATAGAGTTTAGATTTTACACATTACACATCAAACAATCTCTTCTATTGTTGTTCTTCTATCAATTCTATTGCAGCATCAAGAGCATTTAACAGGTTATTACATGCAGTTACGGCAGCAGCTGCAGAGCCGTCAGCATCATCAAGGTGATTTCTGAAAGGAGCGGGCATTGCTTCTATCTTTTCAATAGCTGTTGCAATTGCCGATTCTATATTTGTATTTATATCGGTATCTAAAGATGAAATATAGGTGCAGAGAGAATGTTCTGTTGCAGTTGTTTTTTCTCTACCGCCGTAATAGGCATATTGAATACTGCGGATGTTGTCGGCGAAGTCGGCAATAGAGTTCCAGCTATACCACGATTCAACGTCAAGAACGTTTTGACTTGTGAGCGGGTCGGTAATTTTGGTGTTACCGACTTCGTCAGCGATGTCAGCGGTGCCTTGTAATATCTCAGCAAATGCCGATTTCTGAGTTTTATATTTTGTATTACCGCTCATGCCTGCATTTTCAATCAGGTCGCCATAATCTAAAGAAGGTTCGAGTTCGGCACCGGCAAGTATTTGTTGTTTTTTTGATGTCACATTTTCAAGTCCTGCCCAAGCAGCTTCGAGACGGACACATTGGCTCATCAGGTCATTTGCCACTAAAGTTGCATATATCAGTTCTTTAGGCGAAATTTCGTTAATATTCCTTGCGGTGCCATCACGAAACAGCACATATTCTAACGCATGAAAGCCGAGAAGTCCATAACCAAGCGTGCCGGCATCAAAACTTGCAACTATATCCTCGTTCTGCAAGAAAAGCTCTAACTGTGCTTGGTCTAATGGCCAAGAGTCGATATGCGGATCTATGTAATAATCACTTGCAGCACCATACAAAAACGCTTCACTTTGTTCCCAATATTTTCGGGCTGTTATCCAAGCATCACAGGCAATAGTAATATTAGCAGCAGTAGGCGATGCTTCTAATGCGGCACAAGCATCACTAAGCACTATTGCGTCATCTGCCAAATTTTTGTATGTTGCAACAACAACATCATTGACAAATTGTGTGATAATGGCTTTTTTGGTTTCATCAATATCTGATGTTTCTTCGCCATTATTTTCGCCATTACAGGACACTAATCCTGTGCTTAATATCACAGCAGAAACTATGATAAAAGCAAATTTTCCAAATGTAAATTTCATAACCTTAAGTATTTAATTATTAATTATTTGTATCAAACATTCCGGAATAAGCGATACCAATGCTAAAAGCAGCTTCATTATTATATTGGCTTTTAAAGATACTGTTTGAATATTCCGCTTTTATAACTATTTCATCCATAGGTTTATAGTTAATTCCGCCGGCTATTCTGTGCCGTCCCCAACATTCGTTGTCGATGATACCGTTTTCGGTATTGAACATTGAATCATAGTAATCATATCTGCAGAATAAGAACATCTTTTGATTTTTTTCTTTTAATTTTTCACTAATAGAGAAGAAGTCGTAGCCGGCTTCTACGCCGCCGCACATAGCATCGGAGGCTACTGCTGTTTTTGGAGAAGGAGAGTCTGCCCGAGAGTTGATATTTGCTATAGTAATTTTTTTAGAATCTGTGAGATGTCCATAGTCGAAATTGCCACGCATAATGAAGTTGTGTTTGTTGTATTCAAAATCTACTGTACCTATAGCAACAAGTCCTTTGAAGCCGCTGTAAGCATCGGGTTTCATGCTATTAGAAGCACTTGTGCCGGCATATCCGCTGACACCTATACGCAATCCGTTCACCATGTAATTATCTATTCTCAAAACTCCGGCGTAACAAGTGGCAAGTTTAAACTCGTAAGGAGAGCCGGCACCACCTTGAATCCAGTTTTGTGAGCCAAATCTGTCGGCATCAAGACCGGCGATAAACTGAGCCTCATAACGCAATTTGTCATTCTTTCCCCAGATGCTGATACCTGTTTCATGCCACGTACACGGCAAAATCGTACTCTCTCCTTCTGGTCGGTATACAGTAAAGTATTCTGTTGGCAGATGATGCTGATTAGTTAACCCTATCGGCACAACAATGTGTCCGGCACGTATATTGAACATGTTGTTAAAACTTTTCTGTATCCAAAATTGCTCAATAGCAACTTCTCCGCCGCGTTCAATTTCACTTTCATATTCGCCGGTTTCTTCTTCTTCTATTTCTACTGCAGACTCCGTACCGCCGTGTTCAAATTCCACTTCCGCATTCATCGACCACCCGTTGCCAAAATCGTAACCAATAAAAAACACCACGTGAGGTATGTCGAACTGTCCATAGCCCTTGGCGTCTTTATAAAGCTCTGCGTTGGTGTATCTTTTGTAATTACTGCTATAAAACATGCGACTCATGACAGCTTCACCATAACCGCCGACAGTCAAGCCTTTTTTTATTTTGTCTATAGTCCTTTTTTGAACTTTTTGAGCAGTATCTTGTTCTGCAACTTGTGTTTTAATTGTAGCTCCGGATACTGCATCTACATTTTGATTGCCATTTTTAACAGATTTTATTTGAAGATTTCTGCTGCTTTTATGAGATACATCAGCAGTGTTAACTTCCTGTGTTTCAGCTTTTAATATAAATGTGACAGATAGCATCACAAATAAAAAAAGTCTAATCGTATTTTTACTCATATTTTAGGTTTTAA
Source organism: Bacteroidales bacterium (assembly GCA_023230285.1). Taxonomy (GTDB): domain Bacteria; phylum Bacteroidota; class Bacteroidia; order Bacteroidales; family BM520; genus RGIG7150. Next base: position 3,846 of record JALNXP010000013.1, read on the forward strand.
ATTTTGTGCAAAAATATTTTAAGCACAATAAAATTAAAATCCCATAAAATGGGTATATTTTGAAAACACGCCAACTATTTTTGGCGATATTGGTTTTTCGACAAAAAGATATAATTAATTTAAGTATATATTTTGATAAGTATTATTGTATCTTTTTATAATCTTAAGATTTTAATAATAGAAAATTTCTCACTCGCAAGTTAAAAGCCTCAGGGTTTTTGTTGGCAATAAAATGGTCGCCATCAATAAATGCAAGTTCGGCGTTATGTAAATTGTCATAGATAAGTTGAGTGTGCGATTTTTTTATCATATCTTTTGTACCGACAATAACTAAGGTTTTATTTTTCACCTTTTGAAGTTCCGACACACTGATATTTGGCTCATTAACCATCAATCCGAGCATTTCGGCATTTTTCATCGCATTGGCATTTTTTTTAGAGAAGATTTTTGCAATTTTGTAGCCGATTTCTATAGGCAGTTGTACGGATTTCTTTACACCTGAAGGATTAAGGTTAGCCCCGTTAAGGATTAATTTATCGACCATAAGCGGATATTTCAGCACAAAAGCAAGAGCTATATTTCCGCCGTCAGAAAATCCAAGGATATTAGCTTTAGATATATTATTATCTTCCATAAAAAAATGCAAGTCTTCTGCAAACCGGGTGATAGTGAACGGAGCGTTGCCGCGAGGAGAAAGTCCGTGACCGCGAGTATCTATGGCTATCACACGAAACTGTTGAGAGAACTCGTCGATTTGATGTTTGAAATAGCTGTTGTCTTCGCCGTTACCGTGAAGTAAAATCAGAGGCTCACCGCTGCCTTTTTCTATATAATTTAGTTTTATGTCCATATATATTGAAATCAACTATTACATAACAGATATAAGTTGCTAATGTTCGCAACATTCTTCATTACACACATAATCCTTGGGTTCTGTTTCAATAGTGGCATGTGCGATGCCATGTGCTTTCAACAAACTGCGTATATCGGATTTAACGCACTCACTTTCAGCAATATCGTTCACAGCCACATGTATGGTCATTGCATTTTCAGAAGTCCCTAATGCCCAGATATGAATATGATGAATGCCCGAAACACCCTTGACAGATAGAATTTCTTTTTCGATTTCATCAATATCAATACTTTCAGGAACGGCATCTAACGACAATCGCAGGCTTTCTTTCAGAAGATTCCAAGTAGATATGAAGATAATACCTGCAATTACTAATCCTATTATCGGGTCGATGATGGTCCAACCTGTATATTTGATGGCGATGCCGGAAATGACAACGCCGACAGAGACAAGTGCATCCATAGCCATGTGCAGAAATGCTCCTTTTATGTTGAGGTCTTTCTTACGGTCTTTCATAAATAACATAGCAGTAGCAAAATTTATGACAACACCTACTGCAGCAACCCAGATTATCATATCTCCATCAACAGGCTGCGGGTTAGAAAATTTACGGATACTTTCTACTACAATCATTCCAATAGCGATGAGCAATATAGAGGCGTTTATCAAAGAAGCAAGGATGGTGCTTAGAGTATATCCATAAGTAAAGCGTTTATTAGCCACTTTTTTAGCCAAACGAAAAGCAAGCCATGCAAGAAGCAGCGAAACTGTGTCGCTAAGGTTGTGTCCTGCATCGGAAAGCAAGCCCACCGAGTTGGACATAAAGCCCGCAATACCTTCAACTATCACAAATATCAAATTCAACAACGTGCCAACTACGAAAGCTGTACTCAACGAAGTTATTGAATGACTGTGATGATGCTCTTGCTCGTGATTCGTTTTCATATTAAATATATATTTTATTTTGCCGACAAAAATACTTCTAAATTTTAAATTATTTTTTATAATAAAATATTTTAATCAGACCTGTTAAAAATTATGCCTGCGTAAATTCTAATTCCTTCCGCAAAATCATTTTGGCGATTGGAGATATTAATAAGGTAATCTCCTTTAAATATCAAAAGCATTTTTTTGCTGACAGCTATTTCTAAACCTGCAAAAGGAGAAATACAGAAAAAAGAATACTTTCTAAAAGAAGCATATTCTTCAATAATATAATCATTTCCGGTTACTTCGAGATAAGTGTGGTTTTTCAATCCGCCACCGCCTAATGTTGCTCCGACAAATGGGTTAACGCAATTTTTACCATTATGTTTGTAATCTAAAAGTATACCACCCCACCCCATTTTTTCATAACTGTTTACAGGATAGTATTTTACAGTAGATGTATATCCTTCTACACCTATTCTTAGCTGATTTTTTTCGGTTCCAAAATGGAAACGAATAATCCCACCTATTCCAAAAGGTGCATTTTTAATTTGTTGTTCTCCAAGCAAAATTCCGTTTTTGTTGTAAATAGAAAAAACATTACTGCAAAGATAGCCACTATGCACCATCATGCCGCCGGTATAACCGCAAAATCCGAACATATTCAATTCCGATGTTTGTGCCGACAAAACAGTCGTAACTATAATTGGTGTAAAAAGGAATAATAATCTCTTAAACATCTTTCTATAAATTTGATTGCAAAAATACAGAAAGATTTTTGTAGGCACAATACCTAAAAATAGGGATTTTTACATTCAATTTTATTATATACTTACAATACTTCAACACTAATATTTGCTTAAATACGTATTTTTATTATAATAACAATGTTACAAGCAAATATCAAAATCAAAGCCTCTCTGTTGATTAATAGATTAATAAAATTATGCTGTGTTTATTTTGTCTAATATCAGCATATACAATAAATAAATTATCTTTGCAAAAATCAAAGTATATGCGAAACGACAAAATTGAGTATAAAGTTTTAAAAAGCGAATATATTTTCGACAGACCATGGTTGAAAGCTCGCTGCGATAGCATAGTGTCTCCGAACGGCAAAAAAAATTCCGAGTATTATGTTTTGGAGTACCCCGACTGGGTTAATACAATTGCTATTACTAAAGAAGGAAAATTTGTGATGATATATCAGTATCGTCACGGATTAAAATATACAGGCTATGAATTATGTGCCGGTGTTTGCGAAAAGACAGACACTTCATTTGAAGCTGCCGCAAGACGTGAGCTTTTAGAAGAAACAGGTTACGGCAACGGCAAATGGCAAGAGATATGTACAATCTGTGGTAATACAAGCTCAACCAATAACTATTCACACTGCTTCCTCGCAACAGATGTCGAGAAAATAGGAGAACAGCATTTAGATGCAACCGAAGACCTTAGCTATGAACTACTTACCGAAAAAGATGTCTTTCAGCTATTGTCAGAAGATAAAATAAAACAAGCCATTATGACGACACCGCTGTGGAAATACTTTTACTATAAACGGTATAAATAAAAGTAATCTTCATAATATCACTATGCACATAGTCATAATGATTTACCTTATTTTTTCTTGTAGCCGCACTTAGGGCATACACCGTTTTTATCCAATGCAATACCGCAAAGAGGACACCGGTCTATCTTGTTCTTAGTGACAAACTCAGCCGAAGCACAGTTTACTCCACTGCTGAACGTCAGTTTGACAATGTTAAGTTTATCTTTCAACAAATCATACACAATTTTAATCATGCCTTCTACCGTCATCGTCTCTTTGGTAACGACTAAACGTGAATCGGGATAAGCCGTAGCAAGTTCTGTTTTAAAAGCCTCCCCTTTCATTTTGTTTTGAGGATGTCCGTTTTTAATGCCTTGTTTCTCATAGACACCTAAAATGGCCGGTAACAGAGGGTCATCTTCACGAAGAATCAGAGCGTGGTCAAAATTCTTCAACACGTCCCAAGCTACTTTCTGAATTTCGTTACAGGGATAAACCATATTCACCCCTTCGTTAACAGTATCTTCAACCTCAATGGTCAAAATACCTGTGTGTCCGTGCAGATATTGAGCTTCACCCTGAAAACCGTAAAATCTGTGCGCATACTGTAAATCAAGTTTTGCAATACTTCTCATAATTGTGATTTTTTAATGGTTAATAATAAATTATTTTTCTGATGTAATTATTTGAATTGAAATTTTTTCAATAATCTGCCCTTCTCCAATCTTATCCTTTAGCCTTTCTTTTATTAATTCTGTTAGTTCAGCATCTTCAATGTCTGTAACATTACCTGCCTCATTAATTATATGATGATGTTCGGAGGTAGTAATGTCGAAATAAGTCTTCCCATTCGGATGATTTATCTTCGACAGCAATCCTGCTTCACAGAATGACTCCATTATACGATAAACAGTGGAAACATTTATCCCCGGAACTGCAGCCTGCGCTTCGTCCGCTACTTCGTCTATCGGCGCATGTTGAAGTTTCTGCATGATTTCATATACCAACCTTCTTTGCGGTGTCGCTTTCAATCCGGCATCCTTTATTTTCGCTCTTATTTTCATCTTATTATTTTGACGCTGCAAAATAAATGCAAATATTTCTCATTTGCAAACTTTTTGCAAAAAAATATTATGTATACACAGTTTTGGCTAATTATCAATATCTTAGGACAGAAAACATGTCGGAGTGCAAAAACAGTGAAGGCTTAGGATTTGTTTGCACAGAAAAAGGCGTTTATTTCAGCTGTTTGCGATGTAGCCGAATTTTTGGTTGAACAACTTTCAAGTAACGATTATTTGAAACAAGCACCCGTAATCAGTAATTAATTATGTACTGAAAATGAATATTTCCCAGTTATTCGCCGCCGTTTAGCCTTTCCCTAAATTCAGACGGCGATAATTTTGTGCAACGTTTAAAATACTGCTCGAATGCCGATTGGTCATGAAAAGCGAATTTGTCGGATATTTACTGATTGTTCAAGGTCGTAGTCAGAAGGGACTGTTTGATAAGCGAAATCACCACATCGTCAATGAGTTGCTTTGGCGTTATATACATATCATTGTCAAGGTGGTTGCTTTCCATATTTTTGAATGAACGTTTGCCCTCTGGCAAAACGCGAATTTAAGCACTTGAAATACGGCTACCTTAATATGAATTTGATTGTTGACTACTGTCCGTTGTACTATTGAAGACAATTAGCGATTTTTGCAAAATGAAAATTCAAGAAAAATTTGGCTTAGCCATCAAAAAGTTACGTGCTCAAAAGGGCATTTCGTAAGAGCGATTAGCCCTTGAAGCCAACATTGACAGAACGTATGTCAGTGATATTGAAAAAGGTAATAGAAACGTATCAATAGAAATGATTGAAAAATTGTCAAATTATTTTCAATTGCCTATAAATGAGTCGTTTAAAATTATTGAAGAATATGGAAACACTAAATGATTTTGTGATGCGTAAATTTGGTATTGACGAGAAAACTTTCTTAGAAATACTGAAAATAAGTCCAGGTGCAGAAGGCTACCTGTTAGGTTCGTTAGGAGAACAACTTTTTAAACAATACGCTGAATCAAAAGGCTTTGAAGTGTTGCGTATAAAAGAGAAACCTGATGGCGGTTACGATGCCAAAAGTGATGATGCTCGTGGCGATTTTTACATTCGCAAAAAGGGAAGTAAAAAGGACGAATGGCTTGTGGTTGAATGTAAAAGCGTTAAATCAAATGCAGAAAAACGAGCAAATTTGACTAAAAAATCTTCGTGCCTTACCATGCTTGAAAAGTATTCGATAAAACGTTCTGAACATATTGAAAGCATCTATAATTCAGGATTTAACGCTTACAAGAAATCAAAACAAAATTGGCAGGAAAAACATTCCGATAGGCGTTTTCCTACTTTTAAATGGTCGAAACAAAACCCGGGTGCGGGCATTCCCGATTTGTCAGGTCTTTGGAAAAATAAGACAGAAATAAAAAAATGGATCGATAGCTTTGATGATAAAGATTTTTCAGAAGATGCTTATTGGAATTTGAAAGCCCCTATTCGACTGATTCAAACACATATGCCCTCCACAAGAGTTGATGAATTGGGCATTAAAAGCACAGGTCCATTGGTTTCAGAATTCAATATTTTGTGTTTAGACCTGTTTTTGCGTACCGGAAAACACGAATTTATCTTTGTAAATAGTCAGGATTTGAACCACCAAGCTAAGTCGCCTAATCATTTGCAGCAAAATTACACCATTGATGTATTAACTGCTAAAGATAAATTCAAACGACATAAGCTGTTGAAACCATGGTATGACGATTTAGTTTCTTGTATCAATGAAACCAACCCAACACCTCGAAAATTAGATGAATCGCAATTAGATAGAAGATAACCTTGCAAGTTTCACAAATGTGTATTATCTTTGCCACGTAAATGATAAAAACACATTGATTATGCAACTATTTGATATTGAATTAAGACAAGAAGACAATCTGCTAAAAAAATTCGAAGAAATTCATGATTTTATCTACGCAAACGATGGATTGTCTCCACAACAAACTCTTAATGAGTTCTTGAAAATTCTTTTTATCAAAATATTTGACGAAAACAATAATTTATGCATTTTCAGAATTTCAGCTGAAGAATATCAAAATTTGCGGTCGAATAAAGGGAATTCGCCAATTGTTGAAAACATAAATCTTCTTTTTGACAAAACAAAGCAGGAATACCCTGATTTGTTTGATAATGACGAAAAGATTAAACTATCAAAAAGTTCTTTAGGATTTGTAATTAACAAATTGCAAAATATCTCTTTAACTGATTCTTCAAGCGATGCTAAAGGATTGGCCTTTCAGAAGTTCCTTTCGCACAAAGAAAAAGAGGGCAAAGGTCAATTTTTCACACCGGAACCTGTTGTAAATTTTTGTGTGGAAATGATAAATCCAACAGCTAATGAAACAGTTATAGACCCTTGCTGTGGAAGTGGCGGTTTTGTCTTTTCTGCATTTCAACATATTATTAAAAATAATAGAAGTGTTGATAAACAGCAAATTATTAAAAATAATCTGTTTGGAATCGACATCAATAAGGATATCGCAAAAATAGCGAGAATGAAGCTATTGCTTGAAGCCAATGTTAAAAGTAATATTTTCTGTCATAATTCATTAGATGACATTGATGCGATAAAATTACTTTTATCAGAGCATACGCATCAATCTTACGATGGTTTTGACGTGTTATTGACCAATCCTCCATTTGGAACAGCAGGTAAAATTACTGATAATCAAATTTTATCTAAATACGATTTGGGTTATAAATGGATAAAGACAGAAAATGGATTTTCAAAATCAAGCATATTATCAAACGGACAACCTGCTGAAATTCTTTTTGTTGAACGTTGCCTGCAACTCTTACGTGAGGGTGGTCGTATGGCTATTGTTCTTCCTAACGGGCATTTTGAAAACCCATCGTTGGAATATTTACGGTATTATATTAAGCTGAAAGCCAAGATTTTAGGAGTCGTTAATCTTCCACAAGAAACATTTATACCTTATGGCACAGCTGTTAAAACATCGCTATTGTTTTTGGAAAAAGAAACACTGAATGCAACCAAACAATATCCATTGTTCTTTGGAAAAATAAAAAGACTTGGTTATCAAGGAAATAAAAACGGCACACCCATCTACAAAAAAAATAATTTCGGGCAACTTATTACCGAAAATGGGAATAGTGTTTTAGATGAAGATTTCTCAATGGTCGTTGCCGACTACCAACTTTTCTGTAAATTTCAAGAAATAAAAACAGATAATTCATTTTCAATTGATTATATTGAGTTGAACGGCCGCTTTGACTACGATTTTTATTCACCTGAAAATCAAAATGTACTGAGTAAATTATCCAAAAAATCTGTTCGACTTGGAGATATTGTGGAAATTGTAAAAACTAAAAGTACAAAGTTAAAAGATAAAAATGCTGTGGTTGAATATGTTGAGCTGTCTGACGTAAATGCCCATTCATTCGAGATTATCAACTCAACGCAATATGCTGTTCACGAGTTACCGAGCCGAGCATCCTACGAACTTAAAGAGGATGATATTGTTACAGCTATTGCCGGCAATTCGGTTGGAACACGTAAACATGCAACGGCTTTGGTAAGTAGTGAATATGCAGGGGCAATTTGTACCAACGGCTTCAGAGTGCTGCGAAATCCAAAAATCGATAAATTTTATTTATTATTCTTTTTACATAGTGAATTGTTTTTGAAACAGATGATGATGTATCGCACAGGAGCAGCCATTCCTAATGTTTCTGACAACGATTTGATGAATGTTCTTGTTTATCTACCGGATGAAACTACAATCCAAAATATTGGCAATCAAATGAAATGTTCTTTTTCCCTACGAACTGAAAGTGCAAAAATGATAGAAAATATTCAGCTTGTATGATATTGGCTTTGCTGCCATCGTTTATTTCTCTTTATTTGTTCTTTTCCCTGAATTCCGACGGCGACATTTTTGTGCAACGCTTGAAATACTGCCCGAATGCCGATTGATCGGAAAAGCCGAACTTGTCGGATAGTTGCTGATTGTTCAAGGTCGTAGTCAAGAGTGATTGCTTAATAAGCGAAACAATCACATCATCAATGAGTTGCTTTGGCGATATATGGCAAGTGTTGTGAACAATTTTATAAAGATAACGACTCGACATATTCAACTTTTCGGCATAAAACTCAATGTTTTTATTATTATAGCAATGCTCGGCAACCAAACCATACAATGAAAAAATAGTACTTGTAAATTGTGCCCTTTTACTTTTTCCGATTCCAATATTAATGTGTGGCAGGGTCAACTCGTAAATTTCATAGATATAACACGCTATCAGATTCATTGCCATCGCGCGCCGATTGCTATGATTTGGATTTTCGTACAACAAACATAGATTTTCAAAAATAAGATTGGCGGCTTGCAGGTCGGAACGTTTGTACAACTCCGGTGCACTATGCAAAAGGACATTGAAGATAGTGCCGTCAAATCCGGCAACTATCTCATAATAGAATGGTAATGTGATTGTTATACAAGTAACCGAAAAATCGACAGAAACCTCTTTGACTTGAAAAGTCATATACTCCGACAGGATAAAACTGTGCTGTTCCGTAAAGCTATGCTCAATCGAGTCGATAGCTATCACCGCATTTCCGGAATGGCATCGTATAAATTTTAAGTCGGTATTAAAGTGTGTACTACAAACTATTTCTGAGAAATCGGATGTAATAACCCGAAACTCATCGTTTGTTCCCGTAAAGTTCTCCATTGTTCTTATTTTACGGCAAAGGTAAGGATATTTTAAATATTTTATTTGATTTTGTTCTTAAATCATACAGTTCTGTACACTTTTGACATATAGAATATTGAGAAACAGGGTGTACTTTTGCACCCGCAAAAAATAAACTAATGAATTGTAGATTTTTAAAGGCATTTGGAGGATGCATCAAGTGATGAAACACGACAACAGAGACAGTTTGGATTTCGGTACGATGAATATTTCGTACCTTTTCAAGAAGATGTTCATACCCACATTTTTGGGAATGGTATGTTCATCGCTTGTAAATATTACGGACGGCATTTTTGTGGGGCGCGGCGTGGGAAGCGATGCATTGGCTGCCGTCAATATGTGTGCGCCGATATTTATGATTGCTACAGGTTTGGCATTGATGCTCGGTGTTGGCGGCTCGGTGGTCGTTTCTATCCATCTTTCCAAACACAAAGTTAAGGCGGCCAACATAAATATGACACAGGCGTTCACCACCTTGGGAGTTTTGGGCTTACTATTAGCCGCCTTTCCGATGATATTCCCGCAGGTTACATACAATCTTCTTGGTGGAACCGAGCTTCTGTTTCCTTATATGGCTCACTATATGAAATGGGTTGCTCCGACTATGTTTGTGTTTGTACTTGTCTGTGCCGGAATGTTTTTTATTAGGCTCGACGGCAGTCCGACCTATTCAATGCTCTGCGAAGCCATCCCTACATTGCTCAACGTGGTGCTCGACATTATCTTTATCTTTCCTTTAAAGATGGGCGTGGAGGGTGCTGCATTGGCATCCGCCATATCAATGACGATAGGTTTCCTGATGGTATTGTATTATATGTTCTTCCGTACCAAAACGTTACATTTCTACAAACCCAAGTTCAGTCATACAGCAATGGGGCTTTATCTTCGCAATATCGGCTATATGACGAAAAACGGATTTCCTTCGATGCTGGGGGAATTGGCTATGTCGTGCGTGGTGCTTACGGGCAACATCTGCTTTGTCAAATACCTTGGCGAAGACGGAGTGGCAGCCTTCAGCGTGGGCAGTTTCTGTCTGCCGATTATCTTTATGATAGGCAATTCCATCGCACAATCCGCCCAACCGATTTTAAGTTACAACTACGGCAGCAGTCAGACCGTCAGGGTACATCAAATGTATCGGTTGGAACTCATTGTGGGCGTTGTCGGAGGTATATTGCTCACTATTGCAGGAATGATACTGTGCAAACCACTTGCTTCTTTGTTCCTTGAACCTGGCACGAATGCCAACGCAATTGCCGTTGCCGGTCTTCCATTCTTCTCCATGGGATTTCTGTTCACCACGCTGAATCTCGTACAGACGGGATACTACCAAAGTCTTGAATACGCAGGGAAAGCAAGTATAGTAATGCTGCTTCGCGGTTTCGTGTTTATGATACCGGCATTCTTTCTGCTGCCGCACCTTGTCGGCACGAAAGGCCTGTGGTTGGCCATTCCGGTTACTGAATTTCTGACGACACTGGCTATTTTGGTGATGGAAGTAGTAAGAAAGAGATTATGAATAATTTAGCTTTGTCGAGAAAAACAATTGTAAGGATAATGCTTTATTTTAAAACCATTAAGTAATTAAATACTATTTTAACTACGAAAAGGTTATTTTTTGTTCATCACCACAATATATTCGTTGCTCATAGTGGCGGCTTTTTGTCCGGAAATGTTTGATGGACTGTTTTTGGATGGCATCCGCTTATTTGGAATTTCGCGAACGATGGTAATATCGTGCCTGAAACCGTATTTTTCAAACATTTCGGCTGTAAAATAATCCAACGGAATTTGAACACCTTTCACGGTTCTATTGCCTACGACAAAGCAGATTCTGCCACCTTTGCGAATAATGGGTGAAATGTTTTTTATGGAGTTGTGATAATCGTTGAGAAACGAAATTACTTCGGCATAACGTTTTGTGTCAGCGATTTCAATCTGTTGCAATTCATTTTTTATACTTTTAGTTTCAAAATTTGCCACAAGTTGACGTTTTCCTCCCATCAGTAAATTGTCGAGATTTTTGGCATCACATAAACCAAACCATTCATTTGCCCAACGTGAAAATTGCCCGTAAGCAACCGTGGTATGACTATCACCGTAAGGAGGTGATGTAACAATCATATCAACCGATTCTGGTGGCAGAATTTCTATCGGTATGGAGTTAACAGTATTAAAGTCAAATATTTGCGAAGACACTCCGTTTTTAATTGCATTGTATTGTTTTAGCCCTTGTAGATTTCGCATAGCTTTTCCTTCAAATAGCCCAAAGACATCCGGATTAAATTTTTCCAATTGGCTTTCGGACATCTTAAAACGTTTAAACTCGCTATTTCGAGTAAAAGAGACTTCGCGAACTACTTCCGACAAAGCAATTTTAAAAAATAATTGAGATTCAATGTCAAATGAAGCAATCATTTGCGATAAAAAAGACAATTTGAGCAGCACTTCTTTTGAATACCAAAAAGAATAATTTGAAACTCGGGAAAAATCGGAATTAATAACTTTTTCGGGCTGATAAGTAAACGAAAGTAGTTGTATTTCAGAAAGATATTTTTCTATTTGATCGATATTGAAATGTGAGACTTTAGCCTTTGAAATTAGCCTTGCTAACGGATTAATATCGGTCCCAATGCTGTTGACTCCTTTCAGAGAAGCCTCCACCAATGACGTTCCGCTACCCATATAAGGATCAAAGAGTAATTCAAATCTACCTTGGGGAGCAAATTGTTCAATAAGAGTACGAGCCACCTGTGGAATCATCATTGCCGGATAAGTATGATAACAATGCGTAAACTCCTTTGTGTTAGCAGTTTTGAAATTCCAATTATTATCTATTCTTCGCTCAAACATTATATTTGTTTTGGCAACAAAGATAGTAAAAAAATTATTCTCACAAATTGAGAGAGAAAGAATTTTATTAACAGTGTAATTTTGCACTCAAATTGCGAGAATATGAAATGTCAAAATACGAAAGCTCAAATCAATGTAATCCAAAAGATTAAGTATTTGCGAATTGAACATAATATTAGTCAAATTGCATTAAGCGACATTTTAGAAATATCAAGCGGACAAGTTGGAAGCATTGAGAGTCCCCGTTTTCAACATAAATATACACTTAAACAGATAAAGAAATTTTGTTCACATATTAATTATCCTTTTGAGCAGATTTTTTTAGATGAAATAGAAATAGAATCACCCAATTATACAGATTTACTCATTCAAAAAATAATAGAGTATGACGAATAAAGAGTTTATTATACAGCAATTTAAGAAAGTTAAAAAACTTGGCTTTTTAAAAAGCAACCGCAAGAATAATACAGGAATTGGAAAGACTTTTGAGGACTACATAGGTGTTGTTGAAAATAATATTAACGAGCCTGATTTGGCGGGATATGAAATAAAATCACATAGAGAACTTGCTCAATCTTACATCACACTATTCACTAAAAGTCCCTCTTTCCCCAAAGGAGCAAATGCCTACTTAAAAGACAAATTCGGAACACCTTACGAAGAAAATCCTGATTTGAAAAAACTGCATACCAGTATGTTTGCCAACAAAGCCAATACATACGCAGGAAAATATACTTTTCAGTTAATTAACGATAAAACGGAGAAGAAAATACTGATAGGAGTTTATTCTATTAAAACAAAAAAATTGCTCGATTCTTCCTGCGGCTATTCTTATGCAGATATTGAAAAAGTGCTGTCAAAAAAATTGAAGAATTTGTTTTATGTCAGTGCAGAAACAAAAACTGAAAATGGACAAGAACATTTCAATTTCAATCAAGCCGACATTTACGAAAATCCGTCTTTTAAGAAATTTATCAATCTATTAGACAAAGGGTTGATAATGTACGATATTCGCATTGGTTCATATCAATCTGGCTCAAATTATGGCAAACCTCACGACCATGGAAGTGATTTTAGAATTTTGGAGAAGAATCTTTGCAAACTGTATTCTAAACACGAAAAAATTGAGTAGAGGCAAAACATTATCTAATTAGTGATTAATTGTTTGATTTTTACAATCGTTGTAATAGAATGCCTATGGAAGAAGATGCCTTTTGATTTTTTAAATAATAAAATTCCAGATATGGATACGAACCAAACTATAAAAGTGCACGTTTTGCACTGCGGGCAGGTGAAAGTGGACATTGGAACACCTTTCAGGCAGAAGACATTGAATTCTCTCGCTTTCGCCGGCATCATGCGAAGTGAAAAACATCAGGTTGTGCTGCCTGTTTCCGCTTATTTGATTGAGCACCCGAAAGGATTGATATTGGTTGATGCAGGCTGGCATACGGATGTACGCAACGGCAAACAGGCGTTTATTAAAAAGAACGGACGATTGATTTACAAAGCCAGCAAACCAATTTTGCCCGAAGGACAGGCTATCAACGAGCAGTTGGATTCTTTGGGATTTTGTCCGGAAGATATTGATTATGTGATCATCACCCATTTGGATATCGATCATGCAAGCGGATTGGATTTGGTGAAAAACGCCAAAAATATCTTAGTCAACGATGAAGAATGGAAAGCCGCCAATAAGCCCGGATTTCGTTATAATTCCATTTGGTGGAAAGATGTTAATGTCAGTACTTTCCATTTTCAGCCTTCGGCTATCGGACCGCAAGATCTTGCATACGACTTGTTTGGAGACGGCACCGTATTGTTGGTGAGCACTATAGGTCACTCCAAAGGATTAACTTCCGTTTTGGTGCAGCATAATGAGCAATCGGTATTGTTATGCAGCGATGTGGCATACGCCCAAAAATCATGGGAAGAGATGATTTTGCCGGGGATGACCGTCAACAAACGAGAAGCCCGTGCGTCTTTGGAATGGGTAAAGCAGATGAGCAAAAATCCCAAATGCAAGGTGTTTGCCAATCACGACCCGGATGTGAAACCGCAAACAATTGAACTATAAAGTTTTATAATAAGCCGGCACTGTTAAAGCACGATTACGATAAGATTGTTCAGTGATCAACCTAATCAAAGCATTATTGAGCTTAAAAAATGCGGTATTGATATTCGTTTTATCACCTTGGCAGAATTTCCTTCCGCTACCCCACATCTTTGCAACTACCGCATTGCCATCAGCCATCATCAGTACGTTGTTCATTACAAGCAACCATATTTACAATATGTCGTTATGAGGTATTCCCCTTAAAAACGATTGTGGGTATCTGCTTTTCGTGGTTTCATCATAAAAAATGATAAGACCAATCCTATGGAGACACAGATAAAGGCTGCCATAAATGCTGTGTTAGCTCCGGTTACTGTGGCATTTATCTGTTGGGCGATGTCAACTTCCTGTACATGAGCGAGATTGCGTGCACTGACTACGCCCATCAATCCGATAAAAAGTGATGAGCCAAAAGCCGCCGCAATTTGCTGGGTAGTATTCAGAATGGCAACGCCGTGAGCCATATCTTTTGGTGAAAGCTGATTTAAAGAATTTGTCTGCGCCGGCGTGATAATCAAGGCAATACCAAATGTCATTAAGACCTGCATAGCTATGAGCAGTCCAAGCGTGCTCGTTGCGGTGATACGCGACAGGAAAAACATACATGTAGCCATTGCTGCAAAGCCTGTAACGACAAGGGGTTTTGCGCCTATTTTGTCGTAAAGACGTCCAATGACAGGCACTACAATAATATTTACAATACTTCCCGGCAACAACGCCAAACCTGCTGCAGATGTAGTCGTTTTCAATACTTCCTGCATGTAGGTTGGCAAAATGATATTGACGGCAAAAGGCATCATAAATGACAGAAAAAGTAAAATGGTACCAAGCGTAAACATCGGATAACGAAATATGCGAATATTCAACATCGGCTGTGGCAATGATAATTGTCGCCTTGCAAACAAAAACAGTCCGACAATACCGCAGATAAGCGAGACAAAAACTGTAACATTTCCAAAGCCCATTGTTTCAATTGCGGAAATACCGAAAATCAAGCCTCCAAATCCAATTGTTGAAAGGATAATGGAAAGAATGTCGATTTTCGGTTTTGTCAATTCGGAGTAACTTTTGAGGAAAAGAACGCCTAAAAAAATAGACAAGACGGCAAAAGGAAGTATGATAAAAAACAGCCAGTGCCAATTCAGATATTGCAGTACGAAACCGGATATCGTGGGTCCTATGCCCGGAGCGGCAACAACAATCATCATGCAGACACCCATAGCTGTTCCGCGTTTTGAAAGAGGGAAAATCTCCATAATCGTATCCATCATGATGGGCAAAAGCATACCGGTTCCGCATCCCTGTAACACTCGCGATACTAACAATGAGGGAAAATCGTTTGAGATACCGCAAAAAACAGTTCCTGCCATAAATATGGTCATCGCCGACAAATACAGCGTTCGCGTGGAAAAAGTCTTTATCAGAAATGCCGTAACAGGAACAGAGATGCCAATAATTAGCATATACGCCGTTCCTAACCATTGAATCGTAGTCAGAGGCACATTTAGACTGCTCATCAATTGAGGAAATGCAACATTTAAAATGGTTTCGTTCAATAACGCAATAAATCCGCCAATTAACAACGGCAACATGATTTTTATCTGTTGTTGTTTCGAATATTTAGGCGCCGTTTTGTCTGTTGGACATGTAACTGTCTTACTTTCTGATGTTTCACTTTCATTCATGAATCATAAATTTGGTTTGCAAAAATATTGTTTAGGCGACAATAAGCATAGGTCAATTTTGCACATAATATAGTCATTATTTCCTTTAATAAGATAGATTACAGAGAAAATGTAGTATTTTTGCAGCTCACAATAATAAGAAAAATATGACGAATGGTTTTAAGATATTTGAATCGGATTTACGCATAGAGGAAAATTTTATCGTAAAGTTTCATCAAAATTCATTTCCTGTGAAAAAATCGCCGAATCGTTTGGAATGGGGATTTATCGGTATTTGTACCGCCGGCACTGCAGATATAGATGTCGATTTTGTTCATTATCCTATAGAAAAGGGCATGATATTTTCGGCTTTTCCAGGACAGGTGATGGATCAGCAACAAGTAAGCGACGATTTCTCTTTGATGTACATTTCCTGCTCTCCTCTAATGCTTCAAAGTGTGCTGTTCCGTTTTCCTCCCAAATTTGAATCTTTTTTAAAAAAAACACCGGCGTATCAGGCACCTGCAAAAGCCTATAAAGATGTTATTGAATTAGTGAAACTGATAAGCAGCAAGTGCGAAGAAATAGACAATATTTGTTGCAGTGAGGTGATTGTCAGCATGGTACGCGTTTACTATCTTGAGATTTATAATGACATTCATCAAAGGATGTTAAAAGGGTTTACCGAGCCATCGCGAAAAATGGAGATAATGAAAAAGTTCATCGGGTTAATAATGCTTTATCATTCACAATTCAGAGAGGTTACCTTTTATGCCGAGAAGCTCAACATAACGCCTAAATATCTTTCCGGCGTTACAAGGCAGCTAAAGGGTATTGGAGCAAAAAAATTCATTGATGCTTATCTGATAAGCGAAATTAAGTTAGAATTGAAATCGACATCAAAAACGATACAGGAAATATCTGACGCATTAAATTTCCCCGACCCATCGTTTTTCAGCAAATATTTCAAAAGTCATACAGGCTTAACGCCTAAGCAGTTCAGAGGCGATTCGGAAAAATAGTAATATCGATTCCTAAATTTAAATTCATGATTGATACATTTACATATAGAGATGTAGAAAGGACTGATTTAGAGACAATATCTAAGTTTCCTCAAGATAATGATGAGTTATTTTTTATGTTTCCAAAAGCTGAATTTCCTTTGACTGTTGATCAAATTCAAAAATCAATAGATAGCAGGAATGATTCAACTGTGATTTTATGTGATAATATCATTGTTGGATTTGCAAACTTTTACGAGGCAATTGTTGACCGATACTGTTCGATTGGCAATGTGATTGTAAATCCATCGTTTCGAGGTAAAGGAGCCGGTATTTATTTGATAGGTGTTATGGAAAATATAGCGATTAAAAAATATAATGTATCAGAGATTCATATCTCATGTTTTAACCAAAATGTGATTGGACTTATGTTATACCATAAATTAGGATACTTTCCATATGACATTGAGAAACGGCTTGACAAAAAATCTAATCAAACAGCATTGATACACATGAAAAAAGAAATAAAAAAATAATATTGTATTAAGGCAATTAAAAGCTACATTTGGCTCATTTTTATTGTATCTTTCTTCTATAAATGTAATTATCATAGAATCATAAATACCTATTTATCACTATACTCAGTGTTTTAGAAGAATTGAGTGGACATGAAAATAGCCTTGATAGATAAGTCTATATTATTGATATTTAATAATATAACGCTTAGTTTTGCGATTTTCTTCTGCGAGCTTGGTTTTCTTATGAATGAAAACATTAACTCATGTTTGTGTGCTTATGTCTTTACAGACAAGTAACATTGGTCACTTTGCAACGGGGTCTATGCCACCACAAAAGTACCCGACCTTTACGCTATTTATGAAATTAATTTCTTAGCTTTTTCTATTTCTTTCTCGTGATATTTAATCTTATTTTCCACTTTTACAGGGTCGTAAACATGTACTAATTGTATCCCCCCCCGCCAACGCCATATTGATTAGTAACTGACGGTGGCGTATTTTTGCCGGCAAAATTATAATTATGAATCAGAAAAGAAGAGACCGGCGA
>JALNXP010000114.1 GCA_023230285.1 Bacteroidales bacterium
TGTTTAATCTTGCTTATTATCCTTCAGAAAGAGGTCCGTATAATTATAATGTAAATGAACTTAAAGCAGATGGCACTTTAGAAAATCCTGAAGATAAATGGGGCGGCGTTATGAGACGTCTTGAAACTACCGATTTCGAGGCTAATAATATAGAATATATAGAATTTTGGCTCATGGACCCATTCCTCGACCCTGATGATGACGGTCCATTGGAACCTATTAATAAAACAGGTGGTCGTTTAGTGTTTAACCTCGGCGACATTTCCGAAGATATTTTGAAAGATGGACGTAAAAGCTATGAACAAGGACTTCCGGTCTCTGATAATATTACCAAAGTTGATACTACTATCTGGGGTAGAGTACCAAGCCTTCAAGCTCTTGTGTCTTCTTTTGATAGCGACCCCGCTTCAAGACCATATCAGGATGTTGGATATGATGGTCTTAATAGTACGCGGGAAGGAAATAATGATGAGTATACCTTTTTCAAAGAATCTTATATAGATAAAATTGTCGAAAAATTCGGGTCTTCTGTCAGCAACGCTGCTTATGCAAATGCCATATCAGACCCGTCAGCCGATGATTTTCATTATTTCAGAGGTACGGACTTTGATGGAGATGCCACATATTCAAGCATATTAATGAGGTATAAAAATTTTAATGGACCTGAAGGCAACTCCTGCGCACAAGAGCTGTCGCCGGAGTCTTATGATATTTCTGCAACGAGTGTACCTAATATGGAGGATATAAATAACGATAATACTCTTAGTGAAAGCGAAAAATTTTATGAGTATATAGTGAACCTTACTCCTAATGGAATGGTGGAAGGCGAAAATTATATCACTGAAATATATACAGCTACAAACATATCTCTCGAAAATGGAACTCGCAGCTCAGTAAAATGGTATCAATTTAAAATTCCTATCAACCAGCCGGATAGAGTGCAGGGCAATATCAGTGACTATACTTCTATTCGTTTTATGCGTACTTATCTGACAGCTTTCGAAGAGCCGATAGTGCTTCGTTTTGGAACTTTTGAACTTGTAAAAGGAGATTGGAGACGTTATGAGTCCGATTTACTTGCTCCGGGCGAGTATATTCCTACCAACTCTGCTAACAGAACAGCTTTTGATATATCAACAGTGAGCGTAGAAGAAAACAGCAGCTCAACCGCAAGAGTGCCGTATACAACACCGCCTGATGTTATAAGAGAACGTGATTATACTACAACTAATCAAGCTCAACAAGATGAGCAGTCCTTATGCCTTAAAGTTTCTGATTTATATGATGGTGATGCACGCGGTGCCTATAAAACATGCAGCTTCGACTTCAGAAACTACAATAACCTCGAAATGTATGTTCATGCTCATGCCAACACTGAAGATGCCAATGCACGCTATGCCAATGTTGCCGGTGCTGTTACTGTGTTCATAAGATTTGGCTCCGATTTTACAAATAATTATTACGAGTACGAAGTGCCGGTAATTATGACACCGTGGGGCGTAACTACTGCTTCAGACAATCTCATCTGGATGGATGATAATAAGATAAATATAGAGTTCGATAAATTAATACAAGTTAAAAATAATCGTAAACTCGCAATGGATGAAGAAAATTCTACTGTCTCCATAACACTGCCTTATACCGAGTATGACGGGAAAAATAAAATATCTATTGTCGGTACTCCCAGCACCAGCACCGTAGAAGCTATTATGATAGGCGTTAGAAATCCTAAAAAAACATCTTCTTCGATTAATGATGACGGCTTGCCTATGTCTGTTACCGTATGGCTCGATGAACTTCGACTTACCAACTTCAACGAAAATTCGGGCTGGGCAGCAACCGCAAGTTTGTCGGGTAATCTTGCTGATTTTGGAAATTATTCCGTGTCGGGAACTTATTCAACGCCCGGATTCGGCAGCATCGAAACCAATGTCAATGAAAGATCGCAAGAAACAGTGTCTAATATTTATACTTCATTAAATCTTGAACTCGGCAAATTTTTACCTAATACCGGCATTAAAGTTCCTATGCACTTCGACTATTCTACCGAAGTGGCAACTCCTGAATATGACCCTCTTGACCCTGATGTGTATCTTAAAGACCAATTCACTTTGATGAGCGGTGAAGAAAAAAAAGAATATAAAAAGAAAACTCAGGACATCACACAGAAAACAAATGTTAATTTCGTTAATGTCAGAAAAGAGCGTACAGGAAATAATACCAATAAACCTCATTTTTGGGATATAGAAAATTTTGATGTGTCTTATTCTTATTCAAAAACTCATGAAAGTGATATCGATATAGAGTATTATGACAAAATTATTCATACCGCAGGTTTGGGCTACACTTATGCGATGAATCCTAAGAATGTTAAGCCTTTTGCTAAAATTAAGTTTTTGAAATACAAGCCGCTGGCTCTGATTAGAGATTTTAACTTCTATTATCTGCCTAAAACTTTGACTTTCAGAACTACAACAGATAAAAATTATCTTGAAAGACTTATCAGAAATAAAACCGGTGACGACATAATTATAAATCCGACAGTTTCTAAACAATGGAATTGGAATAGAAATTATGTATTCAAGTACGACTTGGCATCATCTTTAAAGTTTGATTATGCTGCCAATGCTTCTTCTTATATTGATGAACCTGCAGGCTTGATAACGGATAAAGCTGCCTATAAGCAATACGTGTGGAACTCCGTAAAAGATTTTGGCAGAATGAATACTTTTAACCAAACGGCGGGTATTAATTGGACTGTACCTATTAATAAAATACCTTTGTTGGGATGGATAAATATGACGGCAAAATATGACGCTTCCCTCTATTGGAGAGCTTCAGCTTCATCTATACAGGAACAAATGGGTAATACTATCGAAAATTCAGGACATATTACACTGAATACTTCTTTTAAATTATCCTCTATCTACAGTAAGATACCTTATGTGAAAGATTTAGCCAAATCATCTAAGTCTAAGCCCAAAAAACCTGTGGTAACAAAAGGAGAACAGTCTGCCAATGATTCTACCATGAAAAAGAAATCTGATGTTAATATTCCAAAGTTATTAGTTGATGGTGCATTGAAAATTATTTTTGGTCTTAAAGATGTCAGTATATCGTATCAAAATACAGGAGGTACAATTTTACCGGGATTTTATCCTGAGCCGAATAACTTTGGATATAATTGGGGCGAAAAAGCTCCAACATGGGGATTTATCCTTGGCAGTCAAAAAGATATACGCCCAACGGCAGTCAGTAACGGCTGGCTTACAACCGATACTCTTAATAATAATCTGTTTAGCCAAACAAGTAATACAAATATCAATTATCGGGGTAATTATGAGCCGTTTAACGGTTTTAGAATAGAGATAACCGGTTCTTATCGTGAGTCTTCTACTAACTCGGAAATATTTAAAGCCGATGGAGAAGGAAACTTTAATTCATATTCTCCTATTAATAGCGGCAGCTATCAAATTTCATATCTGTTGATACGGTCTGCGTTTGGTAATAAAGCTAAAGGAACAGGAGATGATGATGGAGCCGAGTCATCCGTCTTTTTTGAGACATTGAAAAATTACAGAACGACTACTGCTACTCGACTTGCTAATCAAAATCCGAACTGGAATGGAGAAATGTATAAAGATACCACTTCGGGACAAATGTATCCGGTCGGCTATGGACCTTCTCAACAAGAAGTCGTAATGTCTGCATTTTTAGCGGCTTATTCAGGAATAGACCCTGCTAAAATATCTTTAACAGCATTTCCCCAAATACCGCTTCCAAACTGGAATATTCAATATAGCGGCTTGTCTAAAATAGGTTTCCTTAAAGACGTTTTCAGAAGTATCACCTTACGTCATAAATATTCTTGTACATATAATGTTGGCAGTTATACAACTAACCTGTATTATGAATCCCTTGACGGCTACCCGTCTGCTTATGACTATGCCAATAATTTTATCTCTGATAGAGAAGTTTCTACAGTTCAAATTAGTGAACAATTCTCTCCTCTTATCGGATTAGATGTTATCATGCAAAATAGTTTTACGGCAAATGTACAAATTCGTAAGACCAGAACCATGACAATGAGCTTTACTAATAATCAGTTGACAGATAATTCTTCCGATGAATATGTTTTTGGAGTAGGCTACCGTTTTAAAGATGTGAAATTTACG
The DNA here is from genome assembly GCA_023230285.1 of Bacteroidales bacterium. Classification (GTDB taxonomy): domain Bacteria; phylum Bacteroidota; class Bacteroidia; order Bacteroidales; family BM520; genus RGIG7150. The sequence continues at coordinate 4,176 of JALNXP010000114.1, forward strand.
GTGCGTTCTGTCGGCGGCAGAGGAAAAAAGACAGATTTGAAGAGCGATATAAATTTGAAATTGGACTTTTCGATACGTAACAGCTTAACCGTTTTAAGAAGACTTGATGAAGATATTAATCAAATTTCGGCAGGGCAGGATATTTATTCGATAAATGTATCAGCAGACTATATGGTCAGCAGAAATTTGACAATAGCTTTCTATTATGACCAGACAATCAACGATCCTAAATTAAGTACATCTGTCTATAATTCAACACTTAGTGCGGGAATTAGCTTGCGTATGACCTTGTCGGAATAATTTTTTATAAAAAACAGTCGTAAACGAAAATTTAATGCTACTTTTGCAAAAATTAATTTTAACTTAATTATGAATATACCTGAAGATTTAAAATTCACAAAAGACCATGAGTGGTTAAAAATCGATGGCGATTTAGCTGTCGTAGGAATTACCGATTATGCGCAAAGTCAACTCGGTGATATCGCATTTGTTGAAGTCGAAACTGTAGGCGAAATCTTGGAAAAAGAAGAATCGCTTGGAACAATAGAAGCCGTTAAAACAGTTTCAGAAGTATTTATGCCGGTAGGTGGTGAAATATTGGAATTTAATGAACTTCTCCAAGATGACCCTGCACTTATTAATACCGATCCTTACGGAGAAGGCTGGATTGTTAAAGTGAAAATTACTGATATTGAGGAAGTTGACGAGCTGCTGTCAGCTGAAGATTATGAAAACTTATTAGATGAATAAAAAAAATTAAAAATATTCTTTTAAACCTTTTTATATAACGATTTTTTTTGTACCTTAGCAAACCCAATTTTTTCGTTGTACTATTAATGTAAATATTTGATAATATGGATAAAAGAAAAACAAAAAAATCAGACCTTGAGGGCAAATCACTGATATTTGTCGAAATTGGTTTGGTTGTGACACTTGCAGTTATACTGCTTGCTTTTGAATGGAAAAAATATGATATTCAAAAGGTTGACATCACAACTCGTGATGCAGTTGAGGTAATGGAAGAAGTTGTTATCCAAACAAAACAAGACCAGAAAGCACCACCACCTAAACCTGTTGCCCCTTCAACAACATTACTTAATATAGTCGAAAATGATATCGAAATCGAAACGGAAATAGTTATTGATGTCGAATCTGACGAAAATCTCGAATTGGACGATTATGTTCCACCAGAGATTGAAGAAGAAGAAGTAGTGGAAGAGGAAATATTCCTCATAGTTGAAAATCAACCTGAATTTCCCGGCGGTGACGTTGGCAGATTGAAATATTTAAGAGACAATATTAAATATCCTCAATTAGCAAAAGAAACAGGTATCCAAGGTTCCGTTTATATCACTTTCGTGGTAGAACCTGATGGAAGAGTTTCAAACGTTCAAGTTGTCCGTGGTATCGGCGGCGGCTGTGACGAAGAAGCTATTCGCGTGGTGAAAAACATGCCGAAATGGAAACCCGGCTCGCAAAGAGGACGTAACGTCAGGGTGCGTTTTAGTATGCCTATTAAGTTTACTCTACAAGGAGCATAAAAAAAAAGCCTGCATTTGCAGGCTTTTTTTTTGCTTACCGTTTAACGTTTAGAGTGATAAACATAAATTCTTCCGAACTCTGAACTCTGAATTAAGTAAACAGCTTGTCAATATCGCTTTTATACCGTTCTTGTACTACGTTGCGCTTAACTTTCAGTGTTGGTGTGAGGATGCCGTTTTGTATCGTCCATTCATCAGCGATAAGTGCGAACTTTTTAATTTTCTCGGTATCGCTGAATAATGTGTTATATTTCTCTATCTCTTTAGCATAACGCCGTATTATGTATTTATTTTTTATCATCTCTGCCGGCGTTGTGTATTCGACATCATGCAGTGTACACCAGTTTTTGATGAAAGCAAAGTCGGGAACTATTAAAGCACCGACAAACTTTTGATTTTCACCTACGACTATAATGCTGTCAATAAATCTCGACTCGCTGAATTTGGTTTCAATAAGTTCAGGGTTGACATATTTTCCTAATGATGTTTTGAAGATATTTTTGATTCTGCCTGTCAGCATCAACTGACCTCTGTCGGTAAATTTCCCCATGTCGCCGGTATGGAACCAGCCATCTTTGTCGATAACCTGCTGTGTCATGGCTTCATCTTTGTAATAGCCCAACATCACATTGTGTCCGCGACAAACCACTTCGCCTGCATCAGTAATTTTGACCTCTACACCCGGGAGCGGGAAGCCTACGGTACCGACTTCTCTGCCGTATTTTTCTCTACTGCTGACTGCAATTACAGGCGATGTTTCTGTAAGTCCGTAGCCCTCAAAAACCGGCATGCCTATAGCAGAGAAAAACGATGCCAAATGAGCTTGTATACTCGCTGCTCCGGAAACCACTATATCGAAATTGCCGCCAATGTTTTTACGTAATGTGCTGTAAACTAACTTATCTGCTATGTTGTGCTTAATAGAGTAGCACCATGAGCGATCTTCCTCCTCTATCTTGTATTTCTTAGCAACATTTACCGCCCAGAAAAATATCCAGCGATTTGCGCCCTTCAGCTTCTTGCCGGAATTTAAAATCTTGTCATAAATCTTCTCTAACATCCTTGGCACTGTAGACATCATAGTCGGATTTATCTCCTTCAAATTATCGGCAATAGTTCCCAAATTCTTAGCATAATATACCGACATTCCTAAATATTGATATAAAAATACCAACATTCTTTCATAAGCATGACTTAACGGCAGAAAGCTGAATGCAATGTTGGATTTAGGATCCGGTGTCTGTTTTAAGTTGTCAATTTGATTTAAAATGTTGCTGTGAGACAGCATCACGCCTTTTGGCTGTCCTGTTGTTCCTGATGTATAAATTATGGTTGCACAGTCTGTTGTCTTGACAACTGCCTTGCACTTTTCTAAAATTTCAGGTACTCTGTTTTCTTTTCCTAAATCAAAAAGTTGTTCAAGATAAGGAAATTTATCTCTGTTGATAAAAGTATAAACATATTGCAGATTCGGAGTGTCCGGCATTATGTTTATAATTTTATTCATAACTTCGGTGCCTTCAATTACTGCTAACTTGGCTTCGCAGTGATTTAATATATAAAGATAATCTTTTTCGGTGATGGTAGGATAGATAGGAACTGTGATTGCGCCTATTTGCATAATACCCATGTCGAGCATGTTCCATTCAGGTTTGTTAGAGCCGATTATCGCAACTTTGTCGCCCGCCTTGATTCCTAATTTTATCAAAGCGTAACTTACATCATTTGTTTTTTCTATATATTCTTGAATACTATATTTTACCCATACGTCATTTGGCTTTCCTGCCAAAGCTACTTTCTGATTCGGAAATTTTTCTAAATAACGACTGAGAATGTCGAACAACCTTGTCTCTTTCATGAAATGTTATTTTTTTATTTAAATAAACTAATTGATATAATTCTGCAAAGGAAAAGAATTTATTTAATACAAAAAAATTAAAGGTAAAGTTTTTTTTAACAAGGTATAATCTTAAAAAATGGGGGACGAAATATCATATTCAGGGGTGAATTATTATCGAGTTTTTATTAACATTATACCTTGTTAA
>JALNXP010000115.1 GCA_023230285.1 Bacteroidales bacterium
CCATCAGAAATCATTAAAGTATCTATGATTATGTTAACGCCAAGTCCGATGCTGTTAACTATATCCATGTCTATAATGGCGTTACCAAAAGTTATATCGTATGTGATATTTGGAAAGTCGCTGAAGATGTCAAAGGTGCTGCCATCAGAATTATAATAACGAATGTATGCGATATAACCGGCGAGTTTCTTAAACATAAGATTTTCAAAGCCAAATGAAACAAATAAATTAAAGTCGGATTGGGGCTGAGGTCCGGATAAAGTCAATTTTAAATTGCCGTTAAAAAACACTGAATCAGATGGGACTAATAGCGACCAGTCTTTCAAATTAACGTTGTTTGCATAATTATTGTTATTAAAAGTATAACTGTAAGGTGTGCCGTCCGGTGCAATAAAATTCTCGGTACTCATTGTAATTTCCCAACCAAAAGGGCTGTCTATGTCAAACATTAAGACGAGAGAACCTTGCAGCAACTCTGACACAAAAGAAGGTGATGACAATAGGATAACATCATTTTCGTCATCAAAGATTTCATTTATGTTATAGGCTATGTCAAAAGAAATCTGTATGGTTGTATCCTGAATATATATAGGAATTTCCGGAATTTGGGCGGAATATTCAAAAGAAGAATTTACATTTTGTTTTACGAGATAATGCTGGTTTACCTCATGCAAAGGAAAGAAAGAGAAGTCTTCGAGAGCTTGCAGGTAAATGAAGCCGTTTTCGTCAACATTGACATATTGTAAATCACCGGCTAAGTCCATGACATCGCCGATAGTAGCGGTAGTGTTGAAGAGAGGTATTGCCCATTGTCCTTCGTAGTCTACTACTATTGTGTTGTTGTCAAATTCGTTGAATTTTATACAGGAAGTAATGGATATTAGTAAAAACATTCCTGCTAAAATGCTTAAAATTAGTTTGTTGTGAGTATATCTCATGTTGTATATTATAAGTTATGTTTTTTCTTTTTAAATTCGCCGAAGCTAAATCCTATACCTAAGTCAACTTCACAAGTAGGATTATCCATTCCTAATTTGCATGAGTGTATGCCAATTGACAGAGGCACTCTCCATATATTGATGGTAAATCCGGTTTCGACTTCTCCGCCGATGTTGCCTATAAATTGGTCGAGTTTGTCGGCAAACAAGCCTCCTCCTCCTCCAATATAATAATCTATATGGCTTGGAACTATTGTAAACACAAGTCCTGTTGTAAAGCTGTATCTTGTTGAATGAATTTTTGGAACGCCGTACATAAACTTAATAAAGCTGCGAACAGAGCCTTTGCCCATGTCAGATATCATTATGCCAAAAGAGGAAGGATTGTATATCAAATTGAAAGACCACCAACGCCGGCTGTCAGATACACATAGTCCGAGGCTGTCAATGAAATATCGGTCATCGTTCATGCCAACGCCGATACTGAAATCTAAATACTGTTGATTTGTAGCTATCTTACATAATTTAACACCTGCAGAGCCATTATAATTTTTATACCGTACCAATCCGCCTAATTCGGCTTCAAGACCGAAATTTTCTTTGAAGTTGTTTTTGTAGTCATCAAAATTAAGACTATAAATGCCGGCACCAACTCCGGAATAAATTGCAATCATATCATTGACCTTAAAAACCGGACCTAATGAATAGCTTAATTTGGATCCGTGTTTTAGGTTCGGCGATAATTTCATGTTTTTAATGATAAAAGGAAGCGATACCTCAAAATGATTATATGCTCCCATGACTTTATTGCCTGTAAATCCACTCATGAAACCTATTTGCGCTGTTGATGAGCTTGTTACTTCTATAAAACGCCTGCCAATGTTGAAATTCATCAGTATTGTGTCTCGGTCAACTTTATATTTTATCTTTCTCTTGTATTTCCATACTTTTACTTTGTGCGTAAGGTCGTATGTTGTCAGCGTTTCAAACGGCGTTTTTCCTGCCAAAACATTGTCAATATATATTTCGGCATCTTTAGGCGTACTGTTGACTATTAATAAAAATTCTTTATCTAAAGTGCCTTTTGCATCTTGTATTATTTTTAATGTCTTTGATACCTCTCCTGAGTTTATTTGAATATTACAAACGCGTTCTGTACTATATGGGTTTTTACTGTAATTTATTATTAAATGATCAAATTGCCTGCTTATTTCGCACCAATCACATTCGGATGAAAAATACCATTGGTCAATATTACTTTGTATCTCTACTAAGGTTTGTCCGGACATAGCGTCCACAAATAATTCTTGAGGCTCAATTGTTAAAATTATATTGCCTGCTTGTTGTGCAATATATACAGTGCTTTGTTTGTCTCCGGCTGTTATGGTAAGGTTACTTTCCCTTACTGTAATTGAATGGTTCTGAGAACATTGTATACAAAGAGTGTCTTTGTCCTTTACGACAGTACACCACTCGGAATTAATGTGAAAATCCCATTCTGTCGCATTTGTGTTTACAGCTATTTTTTGAATACTGTTTTCTGTATTGAAAAATAAATAATTATTAGATATTTCTAAAAATATTGCATCAGAAATTATGTCTGTAGCGTTTAACTTTATGTTGGATAATAAAACAGTATCGATAGGCATATCCTTTGAATCATAATAAGAAATGCTATCAGTAGAAATGTTGTCAACAAAGATGGTATCTTGTGATATGGTTGAATAATAAAATGAAGTATCAATTTCCTGTCCGGATAAAATATAGCTTACACATGATATAATTATTAACAACATATATCTATGTACAAGTGAATTAAAATTCTTAGTCATAAGAAGAAAATTAGGTCTGTTTACACCTGCAAGTTTAATAAAATTTATTAAAATATTGGCAATTACAATAAAATTTATTTTTTAATTAAAATTTTCGTTTTTCTTTTGATACATTGAATAATACACATTGGCATTATTATGAGCAATGGTAAGATTATTTTGTATAGAGTTCCCGGTATAATTCGGACTCTTTTTTTGAACATTGCTTTTATTGCTTTTTTAGCCAATTTATCTGGGTTCATCATTATTCCGGTGTTCAGAGCTATCTTTCTGTATCTGTCGCTGAGGTTGTACAGTGGTGTATTTATAGCTCCCGGACATACGGCAGTTACGCCGACATTATAATCTATCATTTCATAGTGTAATGCCTTGGCAAAATCTTTGAGATACCGTTTTGTGGCAGAATAGATTATCAAACCCGGGTATGGCAGCCACGCTGCTAAAGAAGATGTTATCAGGATATAGCCATATTGTCTTCTTTTCATTTCGCTTCCAAAAAGTTTGCACAGCATTGTTGGCGTTTCAACTTGCAACTTAATTAAGTTTTGAACTTTTTTGTCGTTAGTTTTGTCTATTTCATCAAAGAAGAAAAATCCGGCATTGCTGATAAGTATGTCGATTATTAAATTATTTTCTTTGCAGAAGTTGAAAAGTAATGAGGCGGCGTTGCTATCGGCTAAATCTGTGCAAATAGGGTAGGTTAATATGCCGTATTGTTGTTCAAGTTGGGTGCCAACTTCTTTAATAAGTTGTTCTTCAATGCTGACAATAACTAAATTGTATTTTTGTGCAGCGAGGCATTTAGCATATTCAAGTCCTATTCCGGAGCTTGCGCCCGTTATTAATGCTGTTTTGTTTTCTCTATTTCCTTCAGCAGACATTTTGGCACTTCATTTAAAATATTTTTATGGCAAGCCATATCAATGGAATACATACGTCCGATGCAGTAGTTTGCATGTTCGCAGCCACACTTCAACTCGTTGTTGTTTTTCATGCGGTTGACAAAATCAGGTTCATTGATTAATGCTCGTGCCATAGCAACGAGTTCAAAGCCGGAGTCAAGGACCATGTCTATTTTTTCGCGAGATACTAAGCCGCCGACATAAATCAAAGGCATTTTAAGAGCCTGACGAAATTTCATGGCATCATCATAGAAATAGGCTTCTTTGAAAGGCACTGTTGGCACCATTATTCTTCCGAAGTATCTGATTAACAATCTCATAAGTGAATTTTTTTCATAATAAGCCATAGTACGTATAGGCATTTCTCCGCACATTACGTGCATAGGAGCATGGCTTACGAAGCCGCCGCTGAGTACAAGTGCATTAGTACCTAAAGATTCTAAGCGTTTGGCGACTTCTATGCACTCGTCTGTTTGCATTCCGCCAAGAAATTTAAAGCCATCGTTCATGTTCATTTTAGCAACAACAGCCATATCATCTTTAGCAGCTTCGAGGGCATATTCCATTGCCATAGTCATAAATCGCATGCGATTTTCGAGGGAGCCGCCATATTCGTCGTGACGGTGATTAGTGAATTTGGATAAAAATTGGCTTAACAGATATCCGTGACCGGCGTGTATCTCTACGCAGTCAAAGCCGGCTTCGCGTGCAAGATTGACGGCAGTGCCAAACGCCTTGGCAACGTCCTTGATTTCATCTTTATTCATCCGTCTGACAAAAGTCGGGGAGTATAAGTTAAAGCCATAAGAAGCAGATATAGGCATTTGACCGGCTTGACTTCTTTTCGACATATTACCGCAATGACCTAATTGTATTGAAGCGGCGGCACCTGCTGCATGTATGCTGTCGGTGATTTTTTTTAATCCGGGTACTATGTCTTTGCGCATCCACAGCTGGTGCGGAAATGATAAGCCACTGCGGGTAACAGCAGCGTAGGCTATGGTTGTCATGCCAATACCGCCTTGAGCCACTGACGTGTGATAGTTGTATAATAAGTCTGTCGGTCCGTTATTTGCGCACATGCCTTCAAAAGCTGCTGCACGTACCGTCCTGTTTCTCAATGTTACCGGACCTAATTTGTAAGGTGTAAATAATTTTGATTCACTCATGATAAAAATCTATTGCTAATATATAAAAGGGAAAACTCTCTTGAGTTTCTTGTCTTTTATAGTGTCTTTAGCAAATAATGTTTGATATTTATGATAAACGGCATTGGCACGCGGTACCAAATTTGCAAATGTCCATAAGGCGAAAACAGCACCCGACCACGACCACGTTAGTATCGCAAAGCCAACCCATTCTATGATTTCGCCGAAATAATGCGCTGAAGTAATATATTTGAATAAACCGCGTGTCGGTAAATAGTGCTTTGTGTCTCCGGGTTTTCGTAAATCTTGTATTATCTTGTCTGACTGAATGTTGATAATCATGCCGCCAAAATATATTATAGTTCCGATTATAAAACATGGTTTTAATAACCAAGCCGGAGTATACATATCTGCCGGTGCATAAAAGAAAATCCAGCCACCTTGCATTAAAGCATTACACACATTAAAAATTATGCCCAGAAACATGATGCTTAAAGGCATTTTATTGGCTCCTCTCATCATAAAAGGAAAAATCAAAGCACGTCTTATATAGTGTGTCTGGAAAAATAAAAAGAAAATTAAGGGAACTAAAGAAAAAGTACGGTCAGAAAGTATCCATAAAACTGTCATGGCTATAACTACCGGTGATTCCATGCAAAACCACGCCGCTTTATTGTTAATGGCAATTCCCCATTTTTTATCTAACAACATACCGTAACCGGCTTCAACAAAATACAACGCTACAAATACAATGACTGCTAAGGCAGACATTACAATCAAAAAAATTACAAAGTGGTTAGGCATATCGTTTTTTTTATATTTTTTATTATTATAAACCGCCGGCAAAGGTAGATATTTTAATTTTTATTTGCATTTAAAATCGTTATTTTTTTATTTTCTGTCAAAAGGTTAGATTTATCAGCATTGCGAAAATACAGCAATTTTGCCATAAACATACTTTGTTTTGTTAAGGACAATCGGTAATTTTAGATAAAAGATATTTTTTTGTACTCAGGAGTCCGCAGGCAGCTTCGATGTCTGTTCCGCGAGAACTTCTTATTGTAGTAGGAAAGCCTTTGTTGCTTAACTTATCTCGGAAATTTTCTATTGTTTCTTTAGATGATGATTGAAAGTTGTCGCCCGGAACTGTATGATAAGATATTAAATTTACGATACAGCGTAAGCCGTTGAGCAGACGGCAAAGCTCTTTTATGTGCCGGTCGCTGTCGTTGATGCCTGAAAACATGATGTACTCGAAAGATACTCTGCGCTGCTTACCCCAATCGTATTCTTTTAAAGCTGAAATTATGTCTGCAATGGGGTATTTATGGTTGACAGGCATTAATTGTGAACGTTCTTCATCGAAAGGAGAATGCAGACTTATTGCTAAGTTGCAATCCGAACTGTTCAAGAAAGTGTTGATATAAGGTGTAATGCCTACTGTCGATACTGTTATTTTCCTCTTTCCTATCATAAAGCCATAATCACTTGAAAGTATATCAAGTGCTGACATGACATTATCATAATTATCAAAAGGTTCTCCCATCCCCATAAATACTATGTTGGTAATAAAGTTTCTCTCCGGAATGGCGTTTAATTGGTTGATGATGTCGTAAGTGCTTAACTTTTCTTGAAGACCTTGTTTGCCTGTGTAACAAAAAGTACAGCCCATTTTACAACCGGCTTCCGAAGAAACACAAAGCGTATGTCGCCTGCCGTCAGGTATATACGCAGATTCGACATAATTTCCACCTTCTGTGCAGAATAAATACTTCTTTGTTCCATCTGCGGATGTTTTTACATCAACAGGTGGATTTTTTTCTATACTGTAAAGTTCGCTGATTTTTTTTTGATTGAGCTTTGAAATATTTATCATATCTTCAAAATTGTCGATGCCACTATTGTAAATCCAATAGGCTAATTGTTTGGCTACAAATGTTTTAAGACCTAATCCGGCTACAATATTTTGAAGTTCCGGCAACGTTTTTCCGATTAAAGAAATTTTCATATAATATTTTTTGCAAAAATAACAGAATTTGTTGTACTTTTGTGACAAATTGAGAAATAGTATGGTTGTAGAAAAAAATGAGGCAATGCTGCTGTCAGAAATCATTGCAAAAGCAATGGTTTCTAAAAAAGCGGAAAATGTAATCAGAATGGATTTAAGGAAAATCCGTAATCGTATATGTGACTGCTTTGTTGTGTGTCAAGGTAATTCTGCCGTTCATATACAAACAATTAGAGATGCTGTAATAGATGAAGTCCGCAAAGCTGTTGGCGAAAAACCTTGGCATGTAGAAGGTGAAGATAAGTCGGAATGGCTGTTGGTGGATTATGCAAATGTTGTGGTTCATATCTTCATGGAAAAGACACGAAAATTCTATAATATAGAAGACCTTTGGGCGGATGCCGAAATTACTAAATTTGATAATTAAAAATATAATCTTGGATTTATTGTATGGAACAAAAAAATAATTTTAATGATAAAGGTCCTTTTAATCAGAGACCAAACAAACCTACTAAACGAAAGTTCGGTTTTTATTGGGTGTATATTATTATAGCTTTGATTTTAGTGGGCTATAGTGCTTTTTTCTATAAAGGAGAAACTAAAGAAACCAATTGGAAAGATTTGAAAGTAATGCTTTCGAGTGGCGATGTTCAAAAATTAGTTTTAGTCAATAAAGAGTATGTTGAAATTTATATTAAGCCCGAGAGTGTTGCAAAATATTCTGAAAATGATAAAGTTGGCAAGTTGATAAACAGGGGCGATGTACCAATGTATACGTTTCAGATTAGCAGCGTAGAACAATTTGGTGAAGATATAAGAGAGGCACAACAAGATTTGCCTTCAGACCAAGTTGTTTATTACGAAAGTGATAAGCGTAGCAATTGGGGTGCTGAATTTTTATGGTTT
>JALNXP010000116.1 GCA_023230285.1 Bacteroidales bacterium
AAAATCGGCAAAATTCTTTTTAATTAAACTGTAAAACCATTGTCTTGCGAATTGTTCCGTTTCATAATGTCCGGCATCAATCAACAATAATTTATTATCCGGAGCGAAAAACTCATGATACCTGACATCAGCAGTAACAAAAGCATCTGCACCAAGTGCAACAGCTTTATTTAAAAGAAAAGCACCTGCGCCGGTACAAATTGCCACCTTATGAATTTTTTTATTGCATAGGCAAGAATGGCGTAAAACAGGTATATTCATTTCATTTTTAACAAGTTGCAAAAAGTCGCCTTCACTCAACGGCTCTTTCAGTTCGCCGATGGTCCCGCTGCCGGCACGCTGATATTTATTATCAAGGACAAATAAATCGAAAACCGGCTCTTCGTAAGGGTGAGCTGCCAATAACGTTTTGACAGCCACAGACTTAAGATGTGCAGGAAGAATAACCTCCAAGCGTATTTCATTTTCGCAATGCACTTTCCCGACTTCTCCTACAAACGGATGAGTACCTGCACCCGCACGAAAACTGCCAACAGAATTGATGGTATTAGAGCAACGGTCATAATTTCCTATTGAGCCAACGCCAACATCAAACAAAGCATCTTTAACATTATCTAAATGACTATCAGGAATATATGTAACTAACTTATACAATTTTGCCTCCGTAGCTTCCAACACGGAGACATTGGATAGATGCAATTTATCTGCAACAATATAATTTAAACCGCCAAAAGCATTGTCAAGATTAGTATGAGCCGCATAAATGGCAACATTGTTCTTTATAGCTTTTAAAACCAGCCGCGAAATATTATCGGAAGGAGTAATTTTTTTCAAAGGACTAAAGATAAACGGATGATGAGAAATCACCAATCCGGCACCTTTCTCGATAGCTTCATCTAATACATTTTCATTAAAATCCAACGACAAAAGTACTTTTGAAACAAAAGTTTCGGGGTCGCCGACAAGCAAACCCGGATTATCCCACGATTCCGCATAAATAATTGGCGCAGCCTTTTCAATAACAGCAGCAATCTGAGCAATTTTTATCTTATTATCTTGTTTCATCTTAATTATTTTTATGCAAAGGTAAAATTATTCTTTCGTAAAAAAGAAATATTTATGGATTTTCAATAAAAAAATGGACTTCAGCTAAAATAAATAACGATAAAAACAGGAATAAGTACATTTAAGTCAAATATAAGCATCTCCACCTTTAACTGTAAGTATCTGATTATCAAAAATACGCCGACAAAGCGAGCCGCTTTGCAAAAAAAAACATACAAAGTTGAAAAAAAGCAGAGTAAAAATAAAAAATTGCTACAAAAAAAAGTTAAATTTGCAGCCGAAACAACAAACATTAATAATTATGATTAATTCAATTTTTTGGTTGATTCCAATTGCCTCCATCACAGCGTTAGCATTTGCCTTTTACTTTTTCAAACAGATGATGAAAGAAAGCGAAGGCACGCCAACGATGGCAAAAATAGCTCTATATGTAAGACAGGGAGCTATGTCGTACCTTAAACAACAGTACAAAGTCGTTATCATCGTATTTATTATTTTAGCAATAATATTTGGGATAATGGCATTTTTCAAATTACAAAATCCGTGGGTACCTTTTGCATTTCTCACTGGAGGTTTCTTTTCCGGTTTAGCAGGTTTCTTTGGCATGAAGACGGCGACTTTTGCTTCTGCAAGAACTGCAAATGCAGCTAAAGAATCTTTAAACAGAGGCTTAAAAGTAGCTTTCCGCAGTGGAGCTGTCATGGGTTTGGTTGTGGTAGGCTTAGCATTACTTGACATTTCGATTTGGTATTTAATATTAAACGCTTTTGTTGATGTAATAGACCCTATTACTAAAAACATATTTATCACCACTACCCTTTTGACTTTCGGGATGGGAGCATCTACACAGGCATTATTTGCGCGTGTCGGTGGTGGCATTTACACAAAAGCTGCCGATGTAGGCGCCGACCTTGTAGGAAAAGTTGAAGCCGGCATACCGGAAGATGACCCACGCAATCCTGCAACTATCGCAGACAACGTTGGGGATAATGTTGGTGACGTAGCCGGCATGGGAGCAGACTTATATGAATCGTATTGCGGTTCCATATTAGCATCTGCTGCGCTCGGTGCTTCTGCTTACGCCGTATTCGGACCGGAAGAACAAACAAAAGCTATCTTAGCTCCAATGCTGATAGCAGCAATCGGCGTCTTTTTATCTATAATAGGTATCTTTTTAGTACGTACAAAAGAAAACGCTACTATGAAAAAGCTGCTAAAATCTTTATCTTTAGGCACAAACTCCAGCGCAGTTCTCATAGTAATAGCTACATTCTTGATACTTAGAGTTTTAGGAATATATAATTGGGTCGGATTATCCTGCTCTGTTGTCGTAGGACTTTTAGTAGGCATTGTCATAGGACAAGCTACCGAATATTACACTTCACAATCTTACAAACCGACACAAAGAATTTCTGCAAGCGGCAAAACAGGACCGGCGACAGTGATAATCTCCGGCATCGGCACAGGCATGCTCTCTGTTGCTATCCCTGTAATAGCAGTCGTAATAGGCATCATTTTCTCATTCCTGTTTGCTTCAGGAGTAGTAGAAGGAAAGTCGTTCTCAGCATTCAACATTACTGATGTTACCAACGGCTTATACGGCATAGGCATTGCTGCTGTCGGCATGCTATCAACACTTGGCATCACCCTTGCCACTGACGCTTACGGACCTATCGCCGACAACGCCGGCGGAAACGCCGAGATGAGTGGCTTAGGCGCTGAAGTACGCAAACGCACAGATGCTCTCGACTCTTTAGGAAACACCACCGCCGCTACAGGCAAAGGCTTCGCCATAGGCTCTGCGGCACTAACAGGTCTTGCACTTTTAGCATCTTATATCGAAGAAATCAAAATAGGCTTGGAACGCATAGGACAAAACGTTATTGCCGTCAATGGCGTTGACATACCGACTTCACAAGCGACCTTCGTCGACTTTATGCACTTCTACGAAGTCCATCTGATGAACCCTAAAGTACTGATAGGCATGTTTATAGGCTCTATGATGGTATTCGTTTTCTGCGGACTCACCATGAACGCTGTAGGAAAGGCAGCACAAAAGACGGCAATTCCGTGAGATAAAAGGCATCATGACCGGCGAAGCAACACCGGACTATGCTAAATGCGTAGCTATCTCTACAAAAGGCGCACAACACGCCATGCTGTTCCCTTCAATATTGGCAATTTTGGTACCTATCATTGTAGGCATAATCTTCGGTGTTGCCGGTGTCATGGGATTGTTAATCGGCGGACTGAGTTGCGGCTTCGTAATGGCTGTATTTATGGCTAATGCCGGCGGTGCTTGGGATAATGCCAAAAAATTCGTAGAAGAAGGTGCTTTCGGCGGTAAAGGCAGCGAAGTGCATAAGGCTTGCGTAGTCGGCGACACTGTTGGAGACCCATTCAAAGATACATCAGGACCAAGCCTCAACATCTTAATCAAGTTGATGAGCATGGTGTCTATCGTCATGGCAGGACTTACAGTGACGTTCAATATCTTATAATATTTTGAACTATACATCATAAAAAAGGTTGTCATGTATCATAACATGACAACCTTTTTATTTATAAATTCCATTAAATATAAACAAATAGACAGGACGTATACAATATGCACAATACGTCCCCAAACGATTAAACTTTCAACAACTTCCTCACAAATTAAATTTCACAGCTAACTCTTCTAATTGTTCGTCATTCAGTCCCTGTGGCTCTCCGCCCGCCATTTTTGCAAATAGATAAATTTGTGTACATTTGACAAGAGTATCTATTGCATCAAAACATTCTACAACATCATTGCCAACAGCCAAGACTCCGTGTTTCTCCCATAAAATAACATCATGAGTGGCAAGTTGCTCTATTGTAGCTGTTGCAAGTTCAAGACTTCCGGGCACATGATAAGAAACAACGCCAACACCTTTCGGAACGATTATTCGCGATTCAGGTATCATAGACCACAAAGTCTTTGTCAGCACATCGGCATCTAAAAACTTTTCTAAATGCGAAATAGCTATCAGCTCATTCGGGTGAGTATGAACGACCACAGTATTACGCATTCCTCTATCTCTAAGGCACTTATGTATAGCCAGATGCGACGGCAATTCTGAAGTTGGTTTGATATGTTTTTCTGAAACATACTCAAAATTAGTCCAATCGTCGCAAACTTTTATTATAGCGCCGAAATCAAGCGGCGACTTAGCCACATCTCGCATACGCTGTCCGGTACCTGTAAAATAAAAAATGTTGTCATATAAGTTAACAGAAATATTTCCGCCGTTACGTTCCGCCCAATTTTTCTGCCACAAATAGCCGGCAACTTCCGCAACTCTATCAATAACGAGCTTGGAATTTTCATCTAACGCAATTGCTCCACAATTACAAATATCATTTTTCATCATCAATTAATTATAAGTTATTGTATATAATCGAATTAGCTATAAATTTTTGGTACAAAAAAAGTATTATTTTGTGCCAACTTTTGATTGCAAAGATACGAATTTAAAATAAAACAACTGACCGGCATCATCTTCGACAAAGTCTACGCCATACCCGCAGCCCGCATCTGTATCATAATATTCCCCATAGCCGTAGCCTCAGCCGGACCGGCAACAACCTTCACGCCAAGCGCATCAGCGATAAGCCCATTTAAAAACGTATTTTTAGAGCCGCCGCCAATTATATGTAACACCTCGATTTTTTCAGAAGCAAAACTGCCGATTAAAGAAAAAACTTCTTTGTATTTAGCCACGAGACTATCGAAAATAAGTCTGACAACAGCCGCATCATTTTCCGGAAAGATAAAATTATGATTATCGCAATAAGTTTTCATAGCTAATAGCATATTATCAGGATTAGCGAACACCTCATCATCAACATTTATCACAAAATTAGACTTTTGCTGTGCTGCCGCCATCGCTGTCAATTCAGCATAAGAATAATCTTTGCCGGTTTGTTGCCAAACTTTACGGCATTGTTCTAAAATCCATAAGCCTGTAATATTTTTCAGGAAGGTAATAGTTCCGTCAACACCGCCTTCATTAGTAAAATCTGCGGCATAAGCAGCATCTGTCAAGATAGGCTTTTCCACTTCTATTCCCATCAACGACCAAGTACCTGAGCTTAAAAAAGCAAAATTCGGTGTAACAGCCGGAACAGCTGCAACAGCGGAAGCCGTATCATGACCGGCAACAGCATAAACAGGAACATTGCCTGCACCTGTCTCCGCTGCAATGTCGTCGGTTAAACAGCCTATTAAAGTCCCCGGCATCACTATCTCCGCAAACACAGACACATCAAGTCCGAGCAGCTGCAATAACTTCGGCTCAAATTTATGCGTAGTCGCATTCAGCAGCTGCGATGTAGACGCAATAGTATATTCAGTAACCATCTTACCGGTCAGCAAATAAGACAAAGCATCAGGCATAAAAAGAATATGCTTAGCCTTATGAATTGGAGAGTTTTTATCTTCTACGGAAGCATAAAGCTGAAACAACGAATTTATCGCCATAGTTTGAATGCCGGTATAATTATATACCTCACGCTTAGAAATTTTACGAAAAAACTTCTCCGGCATACCTGTTGTATATTTATCTCGATACGCCCGCGGCAAATCCAACAGTTTACCATCTTCATCAACATAAACAAAATCTACGCCCCACGTATCTATGCCTATCGATGATAATTTAATGTCGCGAGCAGAACAAATTGCAAGTGAAGACTTTATAAACGCCATTATTCCCCATATATTCCAATAGCAATTACCATTTACAACTTTAATAGAATTGTTGAATCTGTTAATTTCCTCTGTCAAAAGTCCATTATCATCAATGGCAGCCAAAACAGCTCTCCCGCTTGTAGCCCCCATGTCGAAAGCCAAAAAATATCTTTTTTCCATAATATTACAATTAATCTGCGAATATAGCCGTTTTTTAAAAAACAGACAAAATTTTTGCAAGAAACCGCAAACATCTTTATTAACTTATTTTAACAAAATCGTTACAAAGTTCAATTAAAAATATCCATATCTTTGCAAATCTTTTTTTGTCCCTTGGTGTAATGGTAGCACTCCAGATTCTGGTCCTGTCAGTGAAGGTTCGAATCCCTCAGGGACAACAAGTTACAAATGCTCAATCATAATGATTGAGCATTTTTTTATCAAATTTGAGATAAGAAAATGTAAATTCCCATTTATTTCATTTATTTTTGTAAAAAAAAAAATGATAAAACCACCCGCACTACAAATAGGAGACAAAGTTGTGATTATTGCACCTGCAAGAAAAATAAGCCTTACAGACATATCAGTTGGTGTAGACACGCTCAAAAATTGGGGTTTGAAAGTAACATTTTCGGAGCATTTATTTGATGACTGCGACCAATTTGCCGGCGCTGATAATGTACGTGCCGAAGATTTGCAAAAAGCAATCAACGACAAAGATGTAAAAGCAATATTTTGTGCGCGAGGCGGTTACGGCACTGTCAGAATCATCGACAAAATAGACTTTTCGCCGTTAATAGACTATCCCAAATGGATAATAGGCTTCAGCGACATAACGGTGCTGCACTCCAAACTCCACACTTTAGGAATATGCAGCCTACACGCCGATGTGCTGACAACATTCGGTGATACAAAAGATTCTAATATGTTGTATCTCAAACAAATACTCTTTGATGAAAAGACGGAATTTCATCATAAAAAGTTAGAACAAACAAACGATAATGGCAACAGATACAAGATAGAAGGAGAAATTATAGGCGGAAACATATCTATATTATACAGTTTATTGGGCAGCGACTGCGACATCAACACAGCAGGAAAAATATTATTCTTAGAAGACCTCGACGAATACCTCTATCATATAGACCGAATGATGATATGCTTAAAACGAGCAAAAAAATTGGACAACCTCAAAGCATTGATAATTGGAGATGTCAGTCAGATGAACGACAACAAAATACCGTTTGGCAAAACAGCAAAAGAGATTATTGCAGAGACTGTCTCGGGATATGACTACCCTGTTTATTATGACTTCCCTGCTGGACATATAAAAAACAACACCCCTATCATCTTTGGTGTTCCTGCCACAATGGAGATAAGTCCGAACGAGATAAATATAAAATACAAAAATCCGGAAGTAGAAAGTAGTGGCAAAAAATATTTAAGATTATTAATGTATACGGTAATATTCTTTCTTGCTATTTGGGGGATTTTCAAATTATGTGCATTACTTCTTGCAAAGTATTTGTAAAACGAGCTATTCCAAGACGAAGTTTTTGCATATATTGTTCTCGCTTTACCATAATAATCTTTTTGTTATATCGAAAAAACTTTATTTTTTTCGACCATATAGACACATAAAAAGACATAATTTATTTGCGTATATGGTTTAGTATATTTCAAATAGTTGCATACCTAAGTAATTTATTCTGTATTAATTATTAATTTTTTTTAAGATAATAAATTCCACGTTTTATGATTTGTAATTTACCTTTGCATTGAAAATTATAACCAATTAATATTATTACTTAAGTGTCCCCTTTTATTAGGACAGTTTTTTTAATTTGTTAATATTTTATTTTTCAAAGAACTTAAATCTTTAACTTTGCAAAGTTAAAGATTTTTTTGAAACTTTCAAGTGTTTTACACAATTTT
>JALNXP010000117.1 GCA_023230285.1 Bacteroidales bacterium
AAAATCATCCAAGAAATACAAAATGATACAAAATCAACTATCGTAATAGAAGAAGAAGATAATAAAGGCATTATTCAAATTTTTGCTCCTGATTATGAATCTATTACGGCAGCTAAAAACCGTATCAGACTTATTACTGCCAAGCCGGAAGTCGGCGAAATCTATTCCGGCAAAGTTAAATCTATTACCGACTTTGGTGCTTTTGTCGAATTTTTGCCCGGAAAAGATGGCTTACTCCATATTTCTGAAATCTGCTGGGAAAGATTAGATGATGTGAAATCTGTACTCAACATTGGCGACACTGTTGATGTAAAATTAATAGAAATAGACCCAAAAACAGGTAAATACAGACTTTCCAGAAAAGTATTACTTCCAAAACCTGAAGGTTATGTTGCTCCAAATAAGGAACATGGTAACAACGAAAACAGAAGACAGGGTCAGGGACAGGATAACAGACAAGACAACAGGCGTTTTAAACCTCGCAGTAATAATTCCAATCCTCAAAAATAATAACAATAATTAAATATTATAAGGGCGTATCGTATATCGCCCTTATTTTTTTGCCTTAACTTATCATAACTTATTTTGCCTTATGAAATTAGAAGTTGAAAAATCTATTTATTCTATTGCAGGTAACAATATCGACAGATATACTATATCAAACGAAAAAGATGTATCCATTTCAATATTAAACTATGGCGGCATCATATCCAAAATATCCGTTCCTGATAAGAATAAAAAAAGTGAAAACATAATATTAGGCTTTGAAGATGTAAGCAAATACTTTTGCAAAGAATATACGGATAATTATCCGTATTGGGGTGCAATTTGCGGCAGATGCGCAAATCGTATTGGAGACGGAAGATTTACACTTGACGGACAAGTAATAGAGTTGAACAAAAACAACAACGGAAGTCATTTGCATGGTGGCAATGAAGGCTTTGACAGGAAATTTTGGGATGTAAAAGTTGAGAAACAGTCTGAAAGCATTAAACTGATATTACATTACATATCAAAAGACGGCGAAGAAAATTATCCGGGGGAACTTGACTGCACTGTAATTTATGAATTAAATGAAAATCACACATTTAGCATCAATTACAAAGCTAAGACGACAAAGCCGACACCTGTAAATCTCACAAACCACACTTACTTCAATTTGAGCGGCAATCAAACAGACATATCCAAAATGAGACTTCAAGTTAATGCAAAATTGTTCACTCCATTGAATGATAAATTAGTTCCACTTGGCACCATTGAGAGTACAAAAGGTACAAAGTACGACCTGTTTACTCCGGTTTTATTAGAAGACGGCTTCAAAATTTTACCTGAAGGCTATGATTTCAACTATGTTTTATACGACAGCAGGAAGCTAAAACATGCCTGCATATTAAAAGATGAAGAAAACGGCAGAAAATTGGAAGTATTTACCACACAACCGGGCATACAAGTATACTCAGGATATTGGGTACCCAAAATTGGCAACATAGGAGGAAAATTTTCCGGCATAGCACTTGAGACACAGCATTTTCCTGATGCACCTAACAAGCCGCATTTCCCAAACATCATTTTGCGTCCGGCAGATGAATACAGTGAAACCACTATCTGGAAGTTTAGCTTTTAACCAATTCCAACATCTTTCTCGGTACAGGAACTTCAAATTTTACCACCTTGCCTGTAACCGGATGTATAAAACTTAAGGTATTGGCATGTAAACACAAACGACCTATCGGATTGACTTTCGAGCCATAACGCTTATCCCCGACTATCGGATGTCCGATGCTCTGCAAATGAACTCTTATCTGATTTTTTCGCCCTGTCTCAAGATTTAGCTCAAGGAGAGAATAGTACTTACCATATCGCAGGACCTTAAAAGTCGTAATCGCTTGTTTTCCTTCTTTAGAAGGAGCTTTATGAGAGTGCATAAACTTAAACTTATCCTCCTGCAAATAAGAAACGACAGTATCCTGCTTTTTATCAGGAACGCCCTCAACAACAGCAACATAAGTACGTTCAACGACTACTTCGTTCCAATTGCTCTGTAACTTTTCCTGAATATCTTCCGATTTAGCAAAGACCATAACGCCCGAAGTATCTTTATCCAAACGATGTACAACATAAATATGATTGTTTTCGTCAAGATACTTATAATAAGCATTTAACACAAAATACGCCGTCTCCTCTCTTTCCTTTTCGGTACCTATAGAAAGCAAACCTTCCTTTTTTGAGACAACTACTATATAGTCATCTTCAAAAACGACCTGCAACTTAGGATGATAAAACTCCAAATGCTTTGTAGAAGAAGGCAAAATCGACACATCATCATCAGGTTTAAGTTTATAATTATAACGTGTTACTGTTTTAGAACCATTCACAACAACTCTTTTGTGTGTCAAAATAGACTTAATTTCATTATTACTGCGGTCTTTCAACTTATCTCTCAAGAAAGTTAACAACTCAGCTTCTTCAGAAACTTTTAAAATCAATGGGGCTTGCTTTTTATTCATTTATAATCAATAAATTATGTTATGGCTAAATATAAAATTTTATAGGATAAGTTTATGTATTCCTACAGACCAATCCTGATTAATTGCATCTACAATCTTCAAATAATCATCATGATTATTCACGAAATCGATATTGTTGGTATCAACGATGAGTATTCTTTTGTTTGATTGCTGTTTAAAATATTCAAAATATCCGTTTTGTATAGAATTAAGATACTCGGACGAGATGTCCTGTTCGTAAGAGCGACCGCGTTTTTTGATGTTTTTCACCAAATTATCTATGTTAAGATACAGATATACAAGCAAATCCGGCTCCGGCATCTTAGAGCGGATAATATTAAACATAGTAGAATACAATTTAAACATATCATCAGGCAGAGTTTTAGTAGCAAATATAAACGACTTTGTAAGAAAATAATCAGCGACAATGTTGACATGAAACAAATCATAGTTAATCAGATTATCGTTTAGCTGTTTATATCTTGAAGCCAAAAACGACAATTCGAGAGGAAAAGCATATTTTTCGGCATCTTTATAAAACTTAGGCAAAAAAGGATTATCGGCAAATTGTTCAAGGATTAATTTAGCATTAAAATCATCAGCAATCTTAGTTGCCAAAGAAGTTTTACCGGCACCTATACAGCCTTCGATAGTTATATAGTTGTATATCAAATGTTTAGCATTATTAGAGGCGAAATAATCACATTGCGACACAGGTTTTGTCTCAAGTTTTTTCACTTTAAGTTCATCTGTACATTCGAGCAAAAGTTCTTTAATAGTTTTGTCAAAAACCGGATGCACAAAATCAGGCAATATTTCTGAGAGCGGTTCAAGGACGAAACGCCTTTCTGCAATACTCTTATGAGGGATTGTAAGTATTTCGTTATCAAGTACAATGCTATCATAAAACAAAATATCTATATCGATGACTCTATTATCATAAACTTTAGCTTGCTGTTGAGTTTGCTCAGAAAAATTCATCTTCTGAAAATTCTCCGATGACATCAGTGTTTTATAGAGGTCATCATAAATTTTAGTCCTTCCCATTTGAATTTCTATAGATTTACAAACGTGCAGGACATCGAAAGGCAGCAAAGCCGTTTCAAAAGCGACAGCAAGATTATAATAACAAGGAGCGTTTTTTTGTCCCCATGCTTCAGTTTCAAAAATATGACTTTTATATTTGGGCGTGCCGAAAAAACTCTCAAGTTTAGACAAAACCTTATCGACATTAGCCTGTTTATCGCCTAAATTTGTTCCTACCAGCAACACTAAATCACTCATTATCAATTCAAATTAATTGGTCAAAATTTATTTCAATATTAAGAAAAAAAGTTATAATATTGCAACAATTATCGTAAAAATTTTTTTTGTTTATAACCAACTAATTATCAATATTATGAAAAATTTTTTCAAATATGTTTTAGCCACTATAGTAGGCTTAATTTTAACAGGAATTATTGTTTCAATATTTTTAGGGGCGATGATAAGTTCGATATCTCTATCATCTAACAAAGAGGTAATTGTAAAACCGAACTCTGTGTTACATCTGAATTTTGACAAACAGATATACGACAAAGCGCCTTCAAATTTAATGAGTTCTTTTAATCCGATGAATATGGAAATGGAGTCATACTTAGGACTTAATACAATAATAGAGTGCATTGAGAAAGCAAAAACCGATGACAACATAAAAGGCATTTTCATTGAGACCTTAGGAGTTTCGGGCGGCATAGCAATAGCAGATGAAATACGACAAGCACTTTCGGACTTCAAAGAGAGCGGTAAATTTATCGTCACCTATTCCAAAAACCTGACACAGACCGGATATTATTTAGCATCTATTTCTGATAAGATATTTATAAATCCGGAAGGAAGTATAGCTTTCACAGGATTGTCGGCAGAAGTCATGTTTTACAAAGACATGCTCGACAAGCTTGATGTAGACGTGTCGGTGTTCAGACCTGTCGGCAACAAGTTCAAAAGTGCCGTTGAACCATTCATCAACAACAAAATGAGTGAAGCCAACAAAGAGCAGGTCACGCGTTATTTAACATCAATATGGGGTAATATGTTGAAAGAGATATCGACATCAAGGAATATTTCTATAGAGGCTCTCAACAAATTAGCCGATGATTATGCAATAAAGAGCAGTGAAGATGCGATGGATAACAACCTGATTGACAGTGTTGCTCATTATGATGAAGCACTTGCATACATAAACATGCTGTTAGGGAAAGATAAAGATGCCACGATAGAGAACATCCGTCTGTCATCATATTCCAAAGTAAAAGACAGCAAGAGCAAAGAATTTACGAAAGACAGAATAGCTGTAATTTATGCACAGGGCAACATCATTGACGGTAAAGGCGATGAGTTAAAGATAGGCGACCAAACCTTAGCAAAACAGATAAGAGATGCTCGTAAGAACAACAATATCAAGGCGATAGTATTCAGGGTAAACAGTCCCGGCGGCAGTGCGTTAGCCTCTGAAGTGATATTAAGAGAGATTTTGCTTGCAAAGCACGTTAAGCCGGTGATTGCCTCATACGGCACTTACGCTGCTTCCGGCGGCTATTATATTTCCTGCTGTTGTGACAAGATAGTGAGCGGCAAAAATACGCTGACCGGTTCTATCGGAGTTTTCGGCATGTTACCGGACATGCACAAACTGCTCAACGAGAAGATAGGCATCACAACAGATTATGTAGGTACGAACAAAAATTCACGCCAATTATCTCCGTTCAGTCCGATGACAGAAGACTCCAAAGAATATATGAACACCATGGTCAACGACATATATAAGACATTTATTGGTCATGTTGCAGACGGACGCAGTATGACAACCGAAGCTGTCGACAATATTGGTCAAGGACGTGTATGGACAGGCACAGATGCTTTAGAGATAGGCTTGGTAGACGAAATCGGCGGACTTAACAGAGCCATAGAGGTAGCAGCAGAAGCCGCAGGTATCACTAATTATGTGATAGAGAATTATCCCAAAGACAAAGACACCTATACCCAACTGATGGAGATGTTTTCCGGAGAAACGCCGGAAAGCAAGATGTCCTCACAACTCGGCATATTATACCCATATTATCAGATGATGACAGATTTTACGGAGCTTAATAATGTTCAAGCGAGATTACCATACAGAATCAATATTTACTAAACACCTGTTTACAAACAAGTTACATAGATGAAGCAATATAAACGTTGGAATAACATTTTAGGGTGGATTGTATTTATAATTGCCACCGTCACATACTTCTGTACATTAGAGCCTACTGCCAGCTGGTGGGATTGCGGCGAATATATCTCTACAGCAGCCAAGTTGCAAGTTGGTCACCCGCCGGGTGCGCCGACATTTCAACTGTTAGGACGCTTTTTTTCAATGTTCGCTTTTGGCAACACAAAGCATATTGCGCTGATGGTCAATGCAATGTCTGCATTATGCAGCAGCTTTACAATATTATTACTGTTTTGGTCTATAACCATGCTCACAAAAAAGATAATAGCACCGGAAAGCAATTTTGAGAATAAAGATGATAAAGGCAAACAATTGACGATATTTGCAGCAGGCTTGATAGGCGCATTGGCATACACATTTTCAGATACTTTCTGGTTTTCAGCCGTGGAAGGTGAAGTATACGCCATGTCATCATTATGTACGGCAATAGTATTCTGGGCTATATTAAAATGGGACGAACAAAACAACGACAAAGATGCCAACCGCTGGCTGATTTTCATCGCTTATATCATGGGACTGTCTATAGGCGTGCATCTGCTTAACTTATTAGCTATAACCGCTATAGCTCTTGTATTCTATTATAAAAAGCATCCAAAGGCAACAGCAAAAGGCACTATCTTTTCAATATTAATTTCTTTTGTATTAATAGCACTCATACTTTACGTAATAGTTCCGGTGATAGTAAAATATGCCGGTGCCTTTGAATTGTTCTTCGTGAATACCTTAGGCGCAAGATTTAACATCGGCACTGTAGTTTACTTTACTCTATTGATAGGACTTATAACAGCAGCCTGGATTTATTCTGTTAAGAAAGGTGCTGTTGTATGGAATACGATAATAGTGTCGTTTACCTTTTTATTGATAGGATATTCAACATTTTTCTTAATCGTCATCAGGGCGAACACGAATACGCCAATCAACGAAGGCAGCCCTTCAGATGCTATCAGTTTACAATCATATTTAAACAGAGAGCAATATGGCTCGCGACCGCTTTTATACGGACAATATTACACAGCTCCGATGGAATCGTTTAAAGACGCACCTCCGACTTATGTAAAAGACAAAGCATCAGGTAAATATATTATGACTGATACCGGCAAAGAAGCTACGCCGGAATATAATAAAGATTTCTGTACAATATTTCCAAGAATGTGGAGTTCGCAAAAGGATATACACATGAGTGCATATCAGTCGTGGGGAAAGGTTAAAGGCAAAACCGTTAAGGCAAGTCATTTAGGAAGAGAGCCACAGACCTATACTTGTCCGACTTTCGGAGAAAATCTCAGATTTTTCTTCAGCTACCAAGTTAATCACATGTATATAAGATATTTTATGTGGAATTTTGTCGGAAGACAAAATGATATAGAAAGTTATGGCGGCATAAGCAACGGCAATTGGAAATCAGGAATAGAATTTATCGACAAAGCACGGCTTGGCAGTCAGAAGGATTTGCCTGCAAGTTTACAAAGTCATGCTGACAACAGCTTTTATTTCTTGCCATTGATACTTGGCTTGATAGGAATGTTTTATCACTATAAACGCAATTCCAAATACGGTTTAGTAGTAACAGCATTATTTTTGATGACAGGCTTAGCCATCATAATATATTTGAATCAAACGCCATATCAGCCGCGAGAGAGGGATTATGCCTACGCCGGCTCATTTTATGCTTTTGCAATGTGGATAGGCATAGGAGTAGCAGCAGTTGCAGGTTGGTTTAACAAGTTGTTAAAAAATCAGAGGACATCGGCTATTACAGCTTTTGTAATATGTTTATTAGCAGTGCCAACATTGATGGCTGTTGAAGGCTGGGACGACCACAACCGTCATGGTAAATACGCTGCTCGTGATTTTGGTGCCAACTATTTTGCCGGCTTAGTGCCAAATTCCGTTTTGATAACTAACGGCGACAACGACACCTTTCCACTAT
>JALNXP010000118.1 GCA_023230285.1 Bacteroidales bacterium
GCAATTAGACGCTTCTAAGACACCTTGCGGTTTTTTAGCCACATATTTATTTTGATACAGCCCCAACTTTGCAATGCGGAACACTCAAAATCAATTTTTTATCAACAGTTTATTTTTTATAAATAGGACTTAAACATGTTTTTAAGGATCGGCTACTTTAATGTTACGGTAGGTTTATCAGGTATGACTTCACCATCTTTGACTGGATTAAGAATTAGATTAAAGGATTCTTCGACTTGCTCCACCGATGGCATTGTGTTATGCACCTCAAATTCCTTGAATACCTCTTGCATCTCATTATAATAGAGCAGCAAATCAAAATTTATCTTGGTGCAGATTGACCGAGTTTATTTGACTTCTATTTTTACACCTTCTTTCGCACTATTCAAATTTAACACGTCAATTCGGGAACCCGTAGTAAATTCGATCCGCTTTCATCTAATTGAACATCAATTAGATGAAAGCTGCTGATTGCGGGTTAGGTTGTTGGAGAAAGAGCTTCTAACTCCACAACTTCATACTAAAAAATCACTTACATCTTTCTCTCCACATACTTCGTATGCAACAAGTCGTGGGATAATGCTCCCAACGGCTTTTTCAAGAAATTATCGTAAAGGTATTTGATTTCAGGATTCTCATGCGATTTGCGAATAAATTTATGAGAATCTTCTTCATATATTGATTCAGCACGTTTCATCCTGATTTCTGTATTTGTGGGTATAGGCTGACCGCCACCACCCAAGCAGCCACCCGGACAAGACATCACCTCAATAAAAGCGTAAGGCGATGTGCCGTTTTCAATCTGTTCCAATAAAATCCGAGCATTCTTAAGTGTATGCGCTACTGCTACTTTCAATATTGTACCATTGATATTGATATCGGCCTCACGTATGCCGTCCATTCCTCTGACTGCTTTTAAATTGACATCTTTCAAAGTGTCGCCTGTCAGAATTTCATAAGCAGTTCGCAAAGCAGCTTCCATCACGCCGCCTGTAGCTCCGAAGATAACTGCAGCGCCTGTTGATGTCCCAAGCGGATTATCAAAATCTTCTGTAGGCAAAGACTTAAAGTCAATACCGACTTCCTTGAACATACGTCCTAATTCTCTGGTGGTCAACACATAATCCACGTCAAAAAAACGATCTTCTGCCGTCAGCTTCATTTTCTTTTTCCAATAATCGAAAGCGCCATCCATTTCCGGACGTTTAGCTTCATACTTTTTCGCTGTACAGGGCATCACTGAAACCACCACCATATCACGCGGATCAATGCCTGCCTGCTCGGCATAATATGTTTTGGCAATAGCGCCAAACATTTGCTGGGGCGACTTACAAGTAGAAAGATGAGGCAAAGATTTGGGGAAGAAATGTTCGATGAATTTAATCCATCCCGGTGAACAGGAAGTTATCATCGGCAATGTTCCATTGTTTTGTATGCGGCTGATTAATTCGTTACCTTCTTCAATAATAGTCAAGTCGGCAGTGAAATTTGTGTCAAATACTTTGGAGAAGCCTAAACGACGCAATCCGGCTACCATTTTTCCGGTTACCAAGCTTCCCATGGGCATGCCCATTTCCTCACCGATACCAACACGAATTGCCGGTGCAGTTTGTACAACTACAACTTTTTTAGGATCATGAATGGCTTCCCAAATTTGGCTGACATGACTTTTTTCAATTATGGCGCCGGTCGGACAAACCAATGCACATTGTCCGCAATTGGTACAATCCACCATGCCCAATCCCATGTCCATAAAGGTGGAAATTTTGCTTTTTTGCCCCCTGCCTGCAAAATCAATGGCGCTGACGGTTTGCACTTCTTTACATACCGCCACGCATCTGCCGCAGAGAATGCATTTTTCAGGGTCGCGTATCAATGAAAGTGAAGAATAATCTCTTTCCAATTGTTTGGGTCTGGTACGAGGTAATCTCCTTTGATCAATACCAAACTCATAGGTAATTTGCTGCAATTCGCAACGCTGATTACGTTCACAAGTTTGACAATCCAAGGGGTGATTTGCCAATAACAACTCTACATTCATCTTACGTGCTCGTAAGATGCGGGCATTGTTGGTAGTAATTTCCATGCCATCAGTAACCTTCGTAATACAAGAGCGCAGCAATGATTTAGCGCCTTTTACTTCTACTACGCATATTCCACAAGATGCATTGGAAGAAACATCTTTCAAATTACACAAAGTTGGAATCCTGATACCCGCCTGCATACATGCCTGCTCAATGGTCATTCCCTCTTGAACCTCATATGGTTTATTATCTATAATTACTTGCATAGTTTCTATTTTTAATATTTTGCATAATATTATTCATCACAACGTACATCGCATCTCAAACAACGATTTACTTCGTTAAGGGCTTGCTGACCGGTATAACCGCAATCTACCTCCATAAAGCTTCCTATTCTATCTCTTACATCTAACTTATAAGATACGTTTTTGTTAGATTTTTTCAGATCTTCAGGAACTACATTTCTATAGGTAAACTTCTTATACAACCGGTCATAGCGTTTTTCCTGCATCAAATCAAAATCAATAATTTCCACCGCCTTTTTAGCCATACCCATTGCTTCGGCAGCAGTAGAAGGACCGGTTACTGCATCTCCACCGGCATAAATTTTAGCCTTGGTGGTTTGCTGTGTCAATGGATTAATCTTAATTCTTCCACCCCAAGAAGCTATTTGTAAACCTTCAGCTTTCCATAAATCAGAATCTACCGTTTCACCAATTGCTAATACAATGGCCTCGCAAGGTATTTCATCAAACTTGCCGGTCTTAACAGGCTTTCTTCTGCCCGACGTATCTATTCCACCGCAAGTCATCAATTCTACTTTCAAGCCTTTCACCTTATTGTTAGCATCAACAATCACTTCTGCCGGTGACGACATGAAATGGAATTTGATACCTTCAGCTTCCGCCTCTCTGATTTCAGCATCATTAGCAGGCATATCACATTTTTCGCGACGATATACTACGGTAACATCCTTGCGGTGTCTCCACAAGCTTCGGGCAACGTCTATGGCCACATTACCACCACCAATTACAACTACTTTCCAAGCAGCAGGTGGTTCCTTACCCAAAGCAAATGATTTGAGTAGTTCCGTTCCCATATAGACACCTTTAGCATCTTCACCCGGTATATTCAACCCCATCTCTTTCCAAGCGCCAATAGCAACATAGATGGCATCATACTTAGCTTCCAATTGCTTTAATGAAATATCTTTGCCGATAGTAGTATTCTGTTTGAACTTAACGCCCAATTTTTTAATCAGATCTACTTCTTTTTTCAACACTGCATTGGGCAAGCGATAACGAGGAATGCCGTATCTCAATAATCCACCCGGCTCGGGGAAGGAATCATAAACGACAACCTCATGACCCAAACGTACTAAGTAGAATGCGGCAGTCAGACCGGCAGGACCGGCACCCACAATGGCGATCTTCTTGCCCGTATCCGGAAGCTTTTCCTTGATTAATTTCCGATATATCATATTTTCATTACCCAACTTATACATAGTATCAGCCAAGTAGCGGTGTATTTCTCCCTGAGAAACCGGCTCATCTAACATTTCACGGCGACAGCGCATCTGGCAATGGAAGTGACAAATTCTGCCTATGGTTCCGGGAAGCGGATTGTCGCGCAAGGTTACTTCAAAAGCATCTTCAATGCGATTTTCTTTGATTAATTCAATATAGGCCGGGATATCCATGTGTAGGGGGCACGAATTTTCGCATAAAGCTAAGAAGAGTTCTTCACAAACACCTGCATAGCAACGTTTCTCATGGATGTGTTCCTCATACTCATGCCTGAAATACTTCAGAGTCGTAAGAATAGGATTGGGAGCAGTCTGTCCCAGTCCACAAATTGCTGTATCCTTGATGGTCTGGCTCAGCATTTCCAGCATATTCAAATCCGCATTGGTTCCCTGTCCGCGCGTAATCTTGGTTAGTATCCTCAAAGCCTGTGTCAAGCCTTCGCGGCAAGGTGTACACTTTCCACAGGATTCGGCAGAATTAAACTCCAAAAAATAACGAGCAACGTCAACCATACAGTTGTCCTGATCCATTACTACCATACCACCCGAACCCATGATAGCGCCAATCTTGGCTAAGGATTCATAATCAACTGCAGTATTAAATAATTCCAAAGGAATGCATCCGCCTGAAGGACCTCCTGTTTGAATGGCTTTGACTCTTTTAACGGTGCTGCCCGTACCTTCGCCTATATCAAATACAAATTGATTGATAGTAGAACCCATGGGCATTTCTACCAATCCGGTATTTTTAATT
Organism: Bacteroidales bacterium; assembly: GCA_023230285.1. Taxonomy (GTDB): domain Bacteria; phylum Bacteroidota; class Bacteroidia; order Bacteroidales; family BM520; genus RGIG7150. The sequence goes on from JALNXP010000118.1 coordinate 4,304, forward strand.
TTTCCTACTAATGAGAATACTTTGGTGCCTGGGCTCTTTTCCGTTCCTGTTTCGCGGAACCACTGTGCTCCCCTGTTGATGATAACCGGAATATTGCACCAGGTTTCCACATTATTGATATTGGTAGGATGACCGTATAAGCCTTTAGCAGAGGGGTAAGGAGGGCGCGGAACGGGACGGCCAGCTTTTCCTTCTATTGAGGCGATTAAAGCCGTTTCTTCCCCACAAACGAAAGCGCCTGCGCCTTCTACAAAATCAAACTTAAAACTAAAATCCGTTCCTAATATCTTGTTACCTATCAAACCTAAAGCTTCAGCTTGCATTTGAGCTTTTTCCAATCTCTTGACTGCCAAAGGATATTCAGCACGAATATAGGCAATACCTTCGTCGGCCCCCATGGCGTAAGCGGCTATCATCATACCTTCTAAGATGGAATGAGGATCGCTTTCAATTTCATTGCGGTTCATGTAAGCTCCCGGGTCGCCCTCATCGGCATTACAAATAAGATATTTTTTTTCACTATGGTTTTTCTTCATCAACTCCCATTTCACACCGGTAGGGAAGCCCGCGCCACCACGACCACGCATGCCTGAATTTTTCACTTCAGCGATGATGTCATCAGGTGTCATGCCTGAAAGCACTTTGAATAATGCACGGTATCCACCTACAGCCAAGTAATCTTCAATGGATTCAGGATTTATCAAACCTGCATTGCGCAAAACGATTTTTTTCTGACCTTTGAAGAAAGGAATTTCATTCCACAAAGGATATTTCTCGTAACCTGTGCCATATTGGAACTTAGAAGTAATAAAATCCCAATTCTCAATGCGACACAATACTTTGCGCTTGTATATATTACCAGACATACCGCCATCTAAAATCTTAATTGCATCTTTGGTATCCACACGGGCATAAACCAACAAAGGTTTACCCGGCTGATAGAGCGTAACCAATGGTTCTTCTGCACAGAAGCCAAAACAACCTGTTGGTTTTATGATGCAATCATATTTTCGTTGTGCCGCATGCTTTTGCAAGGTTTCGTAAAGAGCATCAGCACCATTTCCGATACCGCAAGTTCCCATACCCACCATCACCATAGGTACATCCGGCAGGATATTTTTCTTCAGGGAACTGCTGAATTGTTCGAAGTTATTTAGATTGATTTTTTGCATAAGAGGAAGATTTAACTTTTTTCAAAATTTTCAGCAACTTAGGTGCATTCACATTACTGTGGATAACGCCATCAACCGCAACTACCGGCGCTTGTGCGCATTGTCCGAAGCAAGCAACCGTGCGAATGGTAAACTCATTGTCAGGGGTTGTGTAGCTTGGTTCCGTTTCATCAAACTCGTAACGAAAACCCAAAATTTGCCCCACGCTGTTGAGCAATTCGCGAGAACCCTTGGTATGACAAGCAGTGCCGCGACAAACCACTATCGTGTGCTTTCCCTGAGGTTTTAAATTAAAAAATGAATAAAAAGTAGCAACGCTATATACCTGAGTGGCAGGTACATTTAATTTTTTAGCTACTTGTAACAAGGTTTTTTGTGGAAGAAATTTTAAAGGATTTGCTTCCTGAACAGCTTCCAAGGTTGAAAGTAAAACGCCGGGGCTACCCTTGTACTTTCCGACTATCTCGTCAAGTACTTTCTCTTCCACCTCATAAGGAGTTAGTGTGTCCATATGCTTATCAGATTTGAATTAATAATTTGATTGTTGAAAAAAACAAAATAAGACGGGCTTATCTATTAATAATATTATTACTTGCAAAAGTAACATATTGATTACATACAATTACACGATTTAACATTAAATTAATGATTTTTTTTCGTTAAATATAATATCTCTAAATAAAGAGAAAAATCTACAATTGCATTATACCATTCGAGAATTTTTTTTTGACTATAAGTGATGTCAAGCTATTACATCATATTACATCATACTGAGCATAGGCATTTGTAGCAAAGGCTACTCTTCTTTCTTCTCAACAAGAATACATTAGGTAGTTAAGAACATACTTTCAATGGAAAACAGCTTTTTCTGATGCAAAGATGATGTTTCGTTTTATATTTCATAATTGGGCGCATTAATTTTAAAAAAGATTGTAACGAGTACTTACAGGTTTTTTTGTTCAAAAACGCAAATCGAATCAATCAATAAAAAGCTATGATTTGCTTAATTATTGATTAGTTTAGATTAATCTCAATTTATTTTTTCTTAAATGCTAAGTCCATGTTAAAAGTTTATCATGAAAAAGGAGCTTTTTTTCTAAAAAATGTTTTTTTTAAACAATTTTATGGTTCCTTAGTTTTTCACTAAAAGTCAATGTATAACGAGCTTTCATTAAGATGGTTGTAATTAATTGGTGGGAAAAAATGTAAATATTTATCAACAATTATAAAAAAGTGGGAAATATTGTATTACATTTGGCGATAATTTTTAAACCCACTAATTGTGTTTACTTCAACTTACGAATGTAAAATTGATGATAAAGGCAGACTGGCGCTTCCGAGTAAGCTTAAGGCTGAACTGATGCCGGTTTTAGCTGATGGCTTCATCTTGAAGAGAAGTGTTTTTAGCCCTTGTCTGGAATTGTGGCCAAAAAAGGAGTGGGATAAGACCTTGACAAGGATAAATGCGTTGACGCGGTTTTCGCGGGAGAATGCAAAAATGGTTCGTGCTTTCCTTGCTGGCGTAAAGCAAGTTGATTTAGATGGAACAGGAAGGATAAATATCCCCAATGACCTGATCATTTTTGCAGGTATTCAAAAAACAGTTGTAATTGCTTCACAGATCAGCATTATCGAAATTTGGGACAAGTCAAAATACGAAGAGGAGGTTTCGATAGCTAATGATGTTGAGTTTGCCCAAATGGTGGAAAATATTCTTGGCGGTTTAGAACCTGATAACACCATTTAGCTATGTATCATCAGCCGGTAATGTTAAAAGAGAGTATTCAGGGGCTTAACATTAAACCCAACGGGATTTATGTTGATGCGACCTATGGGGGTGGAGGACATTCGGCAGCCATACTCCAAGGGATGCCAAAGGGCAGATTGATCGCCTTCGATCAAGATAAAGATGCGCTGGTAAACAGGATAAATGATGTACGGTTAACCTTGGTAAATCATAATTTCAGATATTTAAAACAGTTTCTAAAATATTATAATTCACTTCCTGCTGATGGAATAATAGCTGATTTGGGCGTTAGCTCGCATCAGTTGGATAGCAAGGAGCGCGGTTTTTCAACCAG